>JAUWDC010000301.1 GCA_030608985.1 Desulfobia sp.
GCTGCCACTCCATTCACCGAATGGCTGCCTATTATGGCCAGATGAGCCATTCGAACCCTTTTCACCTCACCCTCATTTATAATTGACATTTCGCGCAGCTTGCGGGTATTCCCGGGATAAAATGCCGCCACTTTGTCAAGAAAACGCCTGTTAATTTCATAAATAATTTCCAGATGCCGCGGCAGCAGCCTACCCATCATATCCACCGACCAGGTTTCCAGTGCTTCCGGCATTAGGGTATGATTTGTATAGGCAAAAGTTTTTGTACTGATATCCCAGGCCTTCTCCCAGCCCAGCCCCTCCTGGTCCATCAGAAGCCGCATGAGTTCAGGGATGGCTATTGCAGGATGGGTATCGTTGAGCTGGACGGCAACCTCATCATGAAACCTGTCAAAGGTTTTATTCTTCTTCGTATAGCGGCGGAAAATGTCGTTAAAGGTTGCAGCCACTAAAAAATACTGCTGTTTCAGCCGCAGTTCCTGTCCTTCACGGATATCATCAGAGGGATACAGCACCTTTGAAATGGTCTCGGACTTGACCTTGCTCTGCACTGCCTTGACATAATCTCCTATATTAAAAGAGGAGAGATCAAGTTCACGGGAAGACCTGGCAGTCCAGAGGCGCATATTGATAACATGCTCATTGTTAAAGCCTGGTACAAGCGTATCACATGCCATTGCCATGACATCTTCAGTCTCCACCCATTCCGCCCGGTAATTTCCATCAGCATCCTGATAGCTGCTTACACGTCCATAAAAATGAACAGGATAGACAAAAGAAGCCCGTTCATACTCCCAAGGCGTTCCGTATCGAAGCCAGTTATCAGGACTTTCAACCTGACATCCATCAACCAGTTTCTGATAAAAAAGACCATATTCATACCGTATACCATAGCCATACGCTGGAATCTGCATGGTGGCGATGGAATCCATAAAACAGGCCGCGAGGCGACCAAGGCCGCCATTGCCAAGACCGGCATCCTCTTCAATGTCCCGAATTGTTTCCAGGTCATATCCAAGCTGTTCAAGAGCTTCAGTAACTTCATCCATCAAGCCCATATTAATAAGGGAATTTCCTAATGACCGGCCCACAAGGAATTCAAGAGACAGATAATAAACCCGCTTCTTTTTCTTGGCATAGAAGTTTTTCTGGGTAGTAATCCACTTCTCCACCAATACATCCCTTAGAGCATAGGCGAGTGCTTTATAAACATCTCTGTTTCCCGCCCGCTGCGGATCACGCCCCTGGAAACTCATGAGGTGATGGAGAATTGTCTGCTTAAACTGATCAACACTGGTAGAGCCAAAAATGCAGGCATAAGGATGCGGGGCAACAGCTTTACTAGACTGAGTCATCTTCATATTTTCCTTCGTGTCATACTCTTCCTGCCATTGAGAATAGGAACATTAAAAACCATTGCATAGTACACTGGTATTCAGATTAAGGCCAATTTTAAACCAGGCTTCTTCGCTCCCTGATAATGCCTTCGATAATTTTTAAGGCATCCGCCCTGTCACTGATATCCCCTGAGACCTGGGCCTTTTCCACTTCTTCAAGTAATTCCCTGAACACAGGTCCTGGAGTAAGCCCAATATCAATGAGATCCTGACCTGTCACAAGTTTGGGACCAGTTAATACAGGCTGTACCTGATTTTTAACCACATCGTCCACCTGGACAAACAGGTCCGCGAGCTCTTTTTCGATTTTAGGCGGCCTTCCGGAGCCTTGTCCGGCCAGACTGTCGGCCATGGCCAACAGAAAAAGACCAGGTAAATCATCGCCTATGGTCTTCACCAGTTTCAAGATTGCTTTGGCGGAAACCTGCCCGGTTCGTGCCACATTACTTAAATGAAAGGGCCACATATGGTTACCAACGAGTCGTGATATACCGTTTATATCTTCATTACTCCACCTGAATCTGTGTCCTATCTTTGATATAATTTCAATTCCAGCACGATCATGGTTGTAGAATGTTATTCGTTCATTTCTGATCTTCAGGGCATCAGGTTTACCAACATCATGAAATAAAGCGGCCCATTTCAACCATATTCTCTTTTTGTCATCTGCAAGGTAATCGTGTAAAATTTCACTTTCAGGAAAATATTCTTCCGGAGATTTATGCAAACCCTCCATAGCAGATAGTGTTGCCAGGTTGTGATCAAAAACATCCAGGTGATGGCTTGCCGGTTGCTCGAGACCAGCCCCTTTTTTCAATTCAGGGAAAAGATGCCAGAGGAGACCATTCTCAGCCAGCATCTGAACGACAAGTCCTGTGCGTTTGGACGCCATGATTCTGTTAAGTTCATAGGTGACTCTTTCAGATGAAACATTCTTAATAAGAGAGGCTTGATCTCGTATCAACTGCTCTGTTTGGGGTTCAATCGCGAAACCGGTCTCCGAGGCAAAGCGATATGCACGCAGCAAACGTAATGGATCGTCGATAAAAGATGACGGGTAAACTGAACGGATGAGAGAGTTCTGCAGATCTCTTTGCCCATGGCAAGGGTCTATAAGATCCAGTGAAGAGGGATATTCATCTTGTGATACCAATGGGACCGCCATGGCGTTTATGGTAAAATCCCTTTTCACCAGATCCGCGTGAATCTCTATTGCACTATCCCTGAATTCGGCAACATCAATAACATATCCTTTCCAGACAACACGGCCAACTCCATTATCAGCATCAAGTAGAACAAACGTTCCTCCAGACAAAGAAGCCAAATTTTCAGTAAATGAAACACCATCTTTATTCACCGCAAGATCGAGATCTCGTGGCAGTATACCTAGTAGCAAGTCACGGACAGTACCACCAACAATATATACTTGTGAATGCTGTTTCTCTGCAGTCCTGATAATTGCAGCAACAAGATCTTTAGGATATTTTCTGAGCCAATTGTGGCTAGTTGTCATAGTGTTTGAATCCGT
>JAUWDC010000014.1 GCA_030608985.1 Desulfobia sp.
GGTCAAAGGCAGGGACATAATACAGATAGCCAGTGTGAAGATCAGGCCGGCATTGTAAAAATATCTCATGGGGACTCCTTATAATAGAGTTTTAAGTTGAAAGTTTTAAGTTTTAAGAACGCAAAAAAACCGGGAAGTTCGCAACTTTCCGGTTTTTTTATACACTACTATAAAAAGAGCTTACTGAATGACAAAATCACCCCTTCTGTTCTGGGCCCAAGAATATTCATCATGCCCATACAGAAGAGGTTTCTCTTCACCATAGCTCATGGTATTAATGCGGGATCCAAGCACGCCAAGATTTTCCAGGTATTTCTTTGCACTCTGCGCACGACGCTCCCCAAGAGCCATATTATACTCATTGGTGCCACGCTCATCACAATTCCCTTCAATCGTAATATTCAACCGTGTATTGGCTTCAAGAAAATCACCATTTCCCTCCAGGCGGGCTTTCTGATCATCACGGATATTTGATTTATCAAAATCAAAGTAAACAGGAAGCATAGGACCATTTGTACGACCTTCAGATATGGAGAACTTCTCCGGCTCTACATATGTAGAGTCAATGGGCTCAACTTCTCCCATTCCCTCACCGACATCGGCTTTCGTGCCGGTACCGGTAACATCCTGTTGTTGATCTGCCGGCTTCATTTCGTCAGATGGGACAGTGCTCTTGCCACAACCACTGGACAAGAGAGCGAAAGAGGTCAGCATAGAGACTGCAATCAGCAAACGGAAAATATCACCTTTCATTTTTTTCTCCTTATAATATGGAAAAGTATCACACTTAAATTACGAACTGATTCATTAAAACATCAAATAAATAACTCACAGGATACACTAAAGAAAACAGCCGGGAAATTCAATGTTTTTTTCAAGATTTCCCCTTGAATAGCAAACTACGATAATATTCCTTGCAAAATTTCGCAAACATGACCAAAATCAGATAAAATCTTAACACAATATACTGTCATTCTCTGAGCCTTAGACAGATTTATCCAGACAAACCTCCTAAGATAATCACGACAACACGTTTCACATAACCTATGGCAAAAAACATTTATTCCCAACCACCAGACATATCAGCTGGTGACCTCATTGCCTCAAATAAATGGGGTACCTTTTTTGGTATTTCTCAAAAAACACTTGATTCGGTATGGAAAAGTCTCACTGTTCCAGCTGGTAATTCAGTCATGTACATCTCTATGGAGATTGGCGCTGACCGGGATGTCTTCCACCCGGTGATGACGAAATTACGTGAACTTGGCATTACAAAAACGACCAATGAAATGCTCAATCATTTTGTCAATCTTTTCCTGCATGGCCCTACAAAAATCCCTAACTATGGTGGCGGCCTGGGAATATTGGCAGGAGACACACTAAAAAGTTTTGCCGACCTTAAAATTCCAGTTGTTGGAGTTTCCCTGCTCTACCGCAAAGGATATTTTTCACAAATGGTAGACTCTCAGGTAGGCCAGATTTCAACAGCCACTGACTGGTCTCCAGAAAATACTCCCTCTCTCTACCTGCTGAAAAATCCTGAGAATCCTGAACTTCCTTTAGAGATTGAAATACCTTTTTTCGACAAACAAGACAGGGTCATCTCAGCAAGAGCACAATTATGGCTGAAAATGGAAATCAGTTCCAACCTCGATTACTTTGTCCCTGAAATACTTCTTGATTTCAGTATTCCTTCATCGCCGGACTGGGTCAGAGCTGTCTCCCAAACGTTATATGACAGTGTATCAGATGAAGCCAAGGCAATTCAGAGACGACTTCTTGGTGCATCAGTAATGCCTGTTATGGAGACCATGGGTCTGACCGCCAAAACTCTGCACTTAAATGAACAGCATGGCGTTATCGTTGTTCTCAATATAATTGCTCAATGGCTTGAAAAGAAAATTGGGCCAAACTTTCGAGAAAAAGCCACCAATCAGGATATTATTAATGCTGCAGACGTCGCTGCTAAAAAAATCGTCTTCACTATTCACACTCCTGTAAAAGCTGGTCATGATCGATTTCCCAAGGGACTCATTGCTCACCTGGGCCATGCCTTCTGCCAGAAAGCTCTTGATCTTCTTGCCAAAGATGAAGAGTTTCCAGAATCATACAATTTCACGCGCCTTGCAATGCGTGTGAACCGGACGACCAACAGTGTCAGCAGGCTTCATAAAGAAGTGACGTGTAAACAATTTCCAGAATTTAAAGATAAAATTACCGCGATTACCAATGGGGTACATCATCTTACCTGGATCAGTGATGCAAAGGCTGAATTATATGATGATTTTTCCGAATTGAAAAATTGGCGCCAGGACCCTTCTGTCTTTGCAAATGCTAAAAAACTTATGACAAGCAGTACGTTCAGATCCTATTTCAGCCAGGCATGGCTGGTAGATACTGAAAAATTAATTGACTACATTAACACCATGCTTATTCAGCATCGAATACAGATGCATGAAACATGGATTGATCCGCCGAATTATCTTTCCCATCTCGATGAAGATGAGAGACCGCTTGATCCGAGAGTTTTTACCCTTGGCTTTGCCAGGCGATTTTCTACCTACAAAAGAGCCGATCTTATATTTGACGATATTAATATCCTTACGGATATTATTGTTACAAATAATTACCCGGTAAACTTTATATACGCAGGGAAGGCTCACCCCCAGGATATGCCTGGTCAAACTATTATCAGACAGATTTTAAATATTGGCAAAGAGCTTTATGAAAAATCCAATGGCCTGGCAAAACTCATCTTTATCCCAGGTTATGATATGAAAATTGCTAAAATGATGGTGTCCGGGGTGCATGCCTGGCTAAACAGTCCTAAAAGGCCTCTAGAGGCAAGTGGGACCAGTGGAATGAAATCGGCTCTGAACGGGGTGCCGAATATCAGCACCATGGACGGCTGGTGGGTAGAAGGATATCATAATGGCCAGACAGGGTGGAAATTCGGTTACGAATCAGATGTTGAAAATGCCTGCCTGAGTGAATCACCTGATACTCTTCTTTATGAACAGGATTCTGCTTCTTTTTATACCGTTTTCCCTAAAATCCTCAGGAGCTTTTACAATCGAGATTCTGATGACTTATACATCAATAAGAGTATTGCCAATCTGGCTCTTAATTGTCCTATATTCAATACCCATCGTATGGCCGCTGAATATGTTTCCCGATATGACCTGCAACTAACAGCTGCAGTCTCCAAAAAAATTGAAAAGCTTCAAAAGATATATCAAAGCGACAGATAAGAAGGTATAAGGTTTGAGGTATTAGTTGTAAGGCGAAATCACGTCTTGTGTTAGCTATACCTTAATACTTTATACGGAACCCTTCCACCTACAAAGAAGAACAATATTTCACGCAATTACGTAAACTCAAAAAGTTGAAAATGGATTATTATGTGGAGTGTTAAAGATGTCTATTATATTTCCGGCAGCACCGGGATTCTGGCGGCAAATTACGGTCAGGCGCTTATAAGTCAGTTTCCGGAAATAGCCTTCAACGAAAAGACATTTCCGTTTATCAACTCCGTAGGCCTGGCAAAAAAGACGATGAAAAAAATCCTGGAGTATGCAGGAGCCAGGAGACCGATTGTATTCACATCGTTGGTTGACCCTAAAATAAGAGATGTTTTTGACTCTACCGAAGTTGAATTTATTGATATTTTTGAATCCCGCCTTTCCTTCATGGAAGATATTCTAGAATGCAAGGCCTTACGTATTGCAGGTTCTTCAAGGCAAGCAGATACTGTTATGCTGAGAGAAAGGGTTGAAGCTATCCATTATTGCCTTGAACATGATGATGGCCTGAAAACAAATCAATATAACCAGGCTGATGTCATTATATTGGGGGTATCAAGGGCGGGAAAAACCCCTGTCAGTGTCTATCTTGCAACCCAAAGGGGACTTAAAACAGCAAATTTCCCGCTTACAAGTGAATATCTTGGGATATACAAGCTTCCAGATAACATCCTGCCTAGTCGGATGAAAATGATTGGACTCACAACTACTCCACAGTTTCTCAGTAATATCCGGGACAAAAGATATCCGGGCAGCACATATTCATCAATAGCAACCTGTCGGGAAGAAATAAAACAGGCAGAACAAATCTATCAGCAATACAAAATACCCTCAATCCATGCCACCGGACAGTCCATTGAAGAGGTGGCCACCCAGATTGTTCATGAACTGGACCTATCCAACCAAAAGAGATTCCTCTAACCCCGAGTGAACGGGACTCTTTTCAGTACCCCCTTGAGGAGTATAAGTGCCTTTTCAATTTTAATGGGCTTTCAACAACCTATTTCTTTCAGTATATATTCCGCTTGTCCCAGTTCATTATTGGCTAAAAAAATATGCCCAATATTTCTCCAGGAACGGTCGAGCAGATCGCACCCATATGCGTCGATGGCAACCGGATCCCAGCCTGCAGCCAGAGTGTTGACGGGGGGAGAACAGGTCGGACCCCAGAGATGGGCCTCTGCCATACCGACTGTAGCATCAAGAATGGTGAAATCTGCACAGCGATACCGGTTTAAATCAAAAACAGCTTCATGTATTCCGGTATGAAAGGAGGCCTTTTTCCAGTGGCCTCCCTGTTGGTAATGGAACGGTGGCGCTGTTCCCATCATGTTTTTCATGGTGAGAGTGACACCTGCCAATGAATGTGCCTTCAGCACCGGCACAGAGATTAAAAAGACATCAAAAAGAATTTCAGGCAAGGTCATTTCAGGCCATCGCCTGCATTTTCTATTTGCCATGGAGATGCAGCTTTCACTGTTCAAATCAATTAGCTCAACACCTTTTTCGACGGCAATATCGGCATAGCCGAGTTTCTGGAAGCAGTGGTGGGTATCATACTGGAGGGCGCCGCACCCTTCCCCGATAATTATCTGACTTTCAGGGGCCTTATCCTGCAAATAATCAACAGCTGCTGCTAATAATCCAACAGGAGTTGTTATAGGCGGGTCCAACAGCTCGACAAGATTTGGTTTAAGAAGTATCTTTTTTTGTCCTTTCAGGCTTTCTCCCAGCCCCGCAGCATCAAGAAGAGGAAAAAGAGTTTTCTCCCATCCCTGAAAACTACTGGAAAAGACAGTGCCTTTTTTATCATTATCTGCTATCTGCATGATTAAAATCTTACTTCTGAATCTTATCTACCACCTAACGACTATAAGTACTTAATCCGATGATTACCATTAGCAACCTGTCAATACAACATGGAGACAAACATTTATTCAAAAATGTTTCATGTCAGATATACGAACATGACAGGATTGGCCTGGGAGGAGTCAACGGTGCAGGAAAATCCACCCTGCTAAAAATCCTCGCCGGCGTTACCGAAAGTGAAAGCGGTGAAGTTACACGATCACGTCAGGCCACTGCCGGCTATCTTCCGCAGGAAATAAGTGAAATAGACACCAGACAGTCCCTTTATGATGAGGCCAAGACAGCTTTTAGCAATTTAATCAGCAAACAGAAAGAGCTGGAAAAAATTCACGACACGTTAGCTAACGCAGCCTATTCTCAGGATCAGACAGAGACAGATGCCCTGATCCGTCAGCAGGGTGAGTTGCAGCATGAACTGGACCAATCCGGCATTTATATCATGGATGCCCAGATCTCAAAAATACTTACCGGTCTTGGCTTTAAGGAAAAAGAATTTGGCCGGGAATGCAGTTCCTTCAGCGGCGGCTGGCTCATGCGCCTGATGCTTGCAAAACAGCTTCTTGCTGCACCTACTTTTCTCTTTCTGGATGAGCCTACCAACCATCTTGATATTGATACCCTTCGCTGGCTAGAGGAGTTTTTATCTTCGTTCCCCGGCGGTTTGGTCATCATTTCCCATGACCGGGCCTTCCTGGACAATATGACCACTACCACCTGGGAACTCAGCATGGGTAACCTCAACGTCTATAAAGGAAACTACAGCAAATACCTGACTGAAAAGGAACAGCGGCTCATCATTCATCGTGCCGCATATGATAACCAGCAGGCCCAGATCCGCCAGACAGAGCATTTTATCCAGCGCTTCCGTGCTAAATCCACTAAAGCAAAACAGGTTCAGAGCCGGATAAAACAACTCGAAAAAATGGACCGGATCGAACTGGCAGGAACAGAAAGCCATATCTCTTTTCAGTTTCCGCCTGCCGCTCCAAGCGGCCGGACCACACTGGAAGTAACAAGTCTTGTAAAAAATTACGGCTCCATTCATGTGCTCGATGATGTTGCATTTGATTTACAGCGCGGCGACAAAATTGCAATAGTTGGTGTCAACGGAGCAGGAAAATCCACCCTGGTAAAAATCCTTGCCGGCCTTGTTCCCCATGACAGTGGAACGGTGCGTTTCGGCCACAATGTTACGCCCGCCTATTTTGGACAGCACCAGGCCCAGGAACTCTCTCCTGGTTATACCGCCTTGGAAACTCTGAATATGGTCGAAAATGATAAAACCCTCACCCAGACACGCTCACTGCTTGGGGCCTTTCTGTTTAGCGGCGATGATGTCGATAAAAAGGTCCAAGTCCTTTCAGGGGGTGAGAAAAGTAGGCTGGCCCTAGCTCGGATGATCGCCACCCCTGCAAATCTCCTCATCATGGATGAACCAACCAACCATCTCGACATGATTTCCCAGGAGATTCTTCAGGAAGCTCTCAAGCAATATGACGGCACGATAATAATCGTTTCCCATAATCGTTATTTCCTCGACCAGTTTGTCAACAAAGTGATGGAGATCAAAGACAAAAAATCCTTATTATATGAAGGAAATATATCCCGTTATCTCGAAAAACTTGATGAGTTGGCTGAACAGGCAATCACCCCTGAAAAGGTAACACCTCAAGAGAAAAAGAAACCGGAACCATCTGCTTCTTCCAAAGGCAAAAAACAACGGCAGGAACAGGCAAAAATTCGCCAGAAAATGGGTAAGCGTCTAAAACCGTATCGAAAAATAATCCAGGAAACTGAGGAGCAAATTGAAAAACTGGAATCTCGCAAAACGGAACTGGAACAGCTCCTTGCAGACCCTGAACTTTACAATGACCAGGAACAATTTTCTGAAGTAAACACCGAATATTCATCAGTTGAACGACGGCTGGACAGAGTCATGTTTAAATGGGAAGAAGCACAGGAAAAAGTCGAAAAAATAGAGGCTGAGTTTACAGAGATTTCATAGCCTTTTGCTTGAACATTATACTGTTAGCCGTTATGTTGTAAGGTTTCGAGTGTCGGATGCTATATTCATGTATCGAAAAAACAAAAAAAATTACGAATTACGAACGAGTGAAATATTTATTAGAAAAGTACCGCCATTATCAATTGTCAATTATCAATTATATCAACACACAACAGCTTGCAACAGTTTGGACATAAAAGACGGATGACAGCACACACAGAACCAAAAGAAGAACCGCAGCAGCTTGCCAAGGCATACGAATTCGCTGACGTAGAAAAGAAATGGTATACGGCATGGCTTGAGCACAAAACATTCCAGGCCCATATGGATCCTGCCAGGGATTCCTACTCCATTGTCATCCCCCCCCCTAATGTCACAGGTGTTCTCCATGTCGGCCATGCCCTGAACAACACCATGCAGGATATTCTTATTCGTTACAAGAGAATGTCCGGTTTCAATACCCTATGGGTCCCGGGGACTGATCATGCAGGTATTGCTACGCAGAATGTCGTAGAGAAGCAACTGGCAGCTGAAGATCTCTCCCGCCACGATGTTGGCCGGGAAAAGTTTATTGAACGCGTCTGGGAATGGAAGGCTGAATCAGGCGGCCAGATCATCAACCAGCTGAAACGTCTTGGCTGCTCCTGTGACTGGGACCGCGAAAGATTCACTATGGATGAAGGCTTGTCCAGAGCCGTGCGCACGGTCTTTACCCGTCTTTACGATGAGGGCTTAATATACAAGGGCGACTATATCATTAACTGGTGCCCCCGTTGTCACACTGCCCTGGCAGATCTTGAAGTAGAACACGAACCGACAGACGGCAAACTTTACAAGATACGTTACCCGTTTACCAACGGTGATGGCTATCTTATCGTTGCCACAACCCGTCCCGAAACAATGCTTGGCGATACCGGTGTTGCAGTCCATCCTGACGACGAACGATTCAATAATCTTTCAGAAAACACCATAAATCTTCCCCTTGTTGACCGAACCATTCCGATTGTTTTTGATAACCACGTTGAAAAAGAATTCGGTACCGGTGCCCTCAAGGTCACTCCGGCCCATGACCTCAATGACTTTGAAATTGCCAAACGCCATAATCTGCCTTCTGTCAAGGTTATAGATCTTGACGGTCGTATGAACGTTGAAGCCGGAAAATACGCAGGAATGGACAGGTTCGAATGCCGTAAACAGATTGTACAAGACCTTGAGGAACTGGGACTTCTTGAAGGTATAGATGACTACCAGCATGGTGTTGGCCACTGTTATCGCTGTCAGAATGTAGTGGAACCAACCCTTTCAAAACAGTGGTTTGTCTCAGTGAAACCACTGGCTGAAAAAGCCATCGCTGCTGTAAAAAATGGCGACATACGTATCCATCCCAAGACATGGGAAAACACCTTCTATGACTGGATGTACAATATCCGTGACTGGTGTATCTCACGTCAGATCTGGTGGGGCCATCAGATACCTGCCTGGACCTGTGAAGACTGCGGTGAAGTTATTGTCAGTGAGGACGATCCGGATGCCTGCACCAAATGCGGGAGTAAAAGGCTCGTCCAGGAAACCGATGTTCTCGACACCTGGTTCAGTTCAGCTCTCTGGCCTTTTTCCACCCTAGGCTGGCCTGATAACACAGATGAACTCAGATACTTCTATCCAACCTCTGTACTTATCACCAGTTTCGACATTCTCTTTTTCTGGGTCTGCAGAATGATGATGATGGGCCTTCACTTCATGGATGAAATTCCTTTCAAGGATGTTTACCTTCATGCCCTTGTCCGTGATGAAAATGGCCAGAAAATGAGCAAATCAAAGGGGAATGTGATGGATCCTCTGCTGGTTATGGATAAATACGGTACAGATGCTCTGCGCTTTACCATGACAGCCTTTGCTGCCCAGGGGCGTGATATTCGCTTATCTGAAGAACGCATTGAAGGGTATCGACACTTCATTAATAAAATATGGAATGCCGCCCGTTTTTCTCTTATGCATGTCAGCGACTGCGATCCGAAAATAATCGAGTCCATAAATCAAGAGCCATTATCTCTTCCCCATCGCTGGATACTGAGCCGCCTGAACCAGACTATTATTGAAGTCCATAAATCTTTAAATGGCTATCGGTTTAATGATACAGCATCAGCTATGTATCAATTCGTCTGGCATGAATTCTGCGACTGGTATCTGGAACTCATTAAACCAGACCTGTACGGAAAATCAGAAAAAAATAAATCCCAGGCACAGGCAGTACTCCTGACCGTTCTGCAGAATGTAATCAAACTCCTCCACCCGGTCATCCCCTTTGTCACTGAAGAAATATGGCATGTGCTTCCAGGAGAGAGGTCAAGTATTATGTTGGAACCTTATCCCTTGAGTAATGACACATGGAATGATCCTGCCGCCGAAAAGAGTGCATCCCTGATGATGGGTGTCATTGGCGGCATTCGTAATATCCGAAGTGAAATGCAGATTCACCCTTCTGCCCAGATTGAAGCACATGTTGTCTGCCATGACGAAGACAAGGCCGCCATTATCAAAGAGCATGAAAAAGAGATCAAGGATCTCACCAGGCTCGCAGATCTCATTCTTACCAACGATGGTGAAGGACCCGAGGGATCAGCATCATACCTATTTGAAGATATTGAAATCTTTGTTCCGCTCGAGGGCCTTATAGACGTCGAAAAAGAGCTGGCTAAACTTGATAAAGAGCAAGGCAAGATAGAGAAACAGCTCAAGCAGAGCCAGGGAAAACTCAACAATGAAAAGTTTCTGGCCAATGCCCCTGCTGATGTCGTCACCAAAGAAAGGGAGAAAGTCGCCACCCTGACAGCAACAATGGCCAAATTAGCTGAAAGCCGCAACCGTTTGCAGGAGATTTCCCAATAAGAAGATTGCCTAAAGAGCCTCGCGTTCGGTATACGTTATATGGTGTTCACAATCTATTCTTTATGGGTAACTATTCAGGTGGGGCTGCAAAATTAGCAAAACCACCGCACTTTAACTGTTCAGCAGTGCTTTATATGTGTTCGCCCAACGGAAGTGCCCTTGGGGTGCAAGCAGGCTTGCGAACTATAGTAGTTCTATGTAAGTAAGCCTGATCGGACACAGATGAAGTGCTGCTGAATAGTAATCTTTATGGAGGATCAAAAATGCGCCCGTTACTGTTGAGTCTCATATCAATTCTTTTCTTCTCTTCGTTGGCCATCGCTGATAATGATGGCCTCATCAGTATAAAGAGTTCTCACGACGTAAAAGTTACAGCGGACCGCCTTGAACAGAACTTAAAAATGAAAGGCATGACTGTATTTACAAGAATCAATCATGCAGCAGGAGCACAAAAGGTTGGGAAAGAGTTACGCCCGACCGAATTAATTATCTTCGGCAATCCTAAGATAGGCGCACCACTGATGCAATGC
>JAUWDC010000050.1 GCA_030608985.1 Desulfobia sp.
CCGGCAAATATATTTATCCTGCTTGGGCAATTTTCGGATCCACGGACATCTTGTTACATCTTCACCGCTTCTTGGATTTATCCAAATAACATAAACATATTGAACTTCGCCAAAATGAATAGCATCGACCCATTCCAGGATGTCAAAACGGAAATTATCTCTCCAAACTTGAATATCTTCCCCTGATACACAGACATCAAAAGCGCCGGATAGATTCAGGCAGCAATTCCCGCATTGCTTACATTTGAAATCTTGGGGAGGCATCATATATCCAGTTTATCAATGAGCTTATAAGTTTCGACAATTCGTAGCCGGTATCTGAACAGTAGTATTCCATGTCCGAGATGTTACCTTCGGATATGCCAAGGACATATCGTACTTTTTTTGATTTACTCATTTTCCGGCATCCCCTCTTTCGTCATGGTCTTCGGTGATACAGTCATCCTATCACCTTCCAATGACCTCTTTTCCGCCCACCAATCCGTTTCAATTTACCTGCCTGCTGCAGCTTTCCCAGGTGATAATTAATTCCATCTTCTGTCAACCCTATCTTTACCGCCATCTCCGGGATTGTTGCTTCAGGTTTTCCACTCAGGAACCTTAATAAGTCATTTGCCTTTCCTGTAGTCTTTCCTGTAGTCTTTCCTGTAGTCTTTCCTGTAGTCTTTCCTGTAGTCTTTCCTGTAGTGGCCTGTGCCCTATCCAGAGTATCCTCTGCCTCTTCCGCAAAGGAGGGACGTTCGAAGCCGGCAATAAAGATGTGGGCGATTTCACGAAATTTGACATCCGGGGCATTTTTCAGGATGAGAGGCATGCCGCGCCCCCAGGCTTCCACCATGTGGATACGACGCAGAAGATCGGCAATGAGTGGGTTGCGGCGTTTGGAAATATTCCCCTGCAACATTTTCTCGATAGTCATGTCGTCATACAACCCACCTGGATTGCGTATTTCCACACGATCTTTGAAAATAGCAATATGCACATAATCCGGATCACGATAGTCGCGGTGACAGAAGGCGTTGATGATCGCTTCCCGCATGGCTTCAACGGAAATTTCCGGAACATCGACACGATAGAGTCCATTAAGGCGCATGCCGATGTGGATATTTTTCAGGATGTATTTCTGGTCTTCCTCAATCAGCTCAAGAATGTCGCCATCAAAGTCGTGACGGTCAATGATGGTAGCACTGTCTGTTGTGGCGAAAACGGCGCAGCGCAATTGCATAGGTGGAGTTTTGGCGAAAAATAGACGTGCGGTATTAACCAGTTGTCCCTCTTGTGTCAAACCTAGCTTTCCCAACACGTTAGCAGGAGTGTCCCAGGCGAGTTCCGCACGTTCGACAAAGCGTTTAAGTTTACCCTCATCCAGATCATCAAGGGTAACGGTGCAGATTTCGCTGTCCCAGCGCAGGGCGTCACGGTTTCGGGCAAGAATCAGATTTTCCAATTCTTTGGCGCTTAGTTGCCGGTCTTCATCTGCCACTCGCATATAGGCTCGGCCATAGGCATAATACGGGCCGTCCTTGCCGTGAAAAGTGACCTTGACGCAGGTGGCCCCGTTAATTGTTTCCTTAACCACAGAAGGAAAAATTTTGGGCTCAATATGGGCGGCGATGGACTGGGAGAGATCTCGCAGTGTTTTTTCGTTCGCATCCAGCCCCACAGCCTTGCCATCATTTCGCAAACCAAACCACAATTCCCCCGCTCCATGTTTATTCAGAATGGCAGTGATGGAGACAAGTCCAGCCTTGAGTTGGCCAAGGCTCTTTTTGAATTCGACTATCTCATTTTCTTTCATTGTTTATCTCTGCTCCAGCCATTCTCAATCATTTTTTTTACATATGGCATTTAGGGTTATTTAGCAATCAATATAGGCGGTTAAGTCACAAAAAATAACTATGATTTTCCTGGATAATACTTTCTGAAATAGACTATTGGGCTATGGTGTCTGTGACTTTTAGTTTTAAAATATTGGGCCATTGACTCGCCCTTTGCGAATCACTAGCGCGTCCGCGTTTCATCAAGGCGATTTTTGCGTTATGCGATGATCGCCCAGGAATGCTTCAGGGGACTGCTCAATCGTTGATGATCGAATCAGCGTGTAGATTTTCGAGGATTGATCATCGACCACAAGTATTTGTAAATCTTTCATATACCAATTACTTTTTGACATCTTTGGAAAAAACGGTAAAGGTTGAAAATCTATGCGATTCGGTAATACTGTTTTTCAAAAAAATTATACAGGAGGGATCATATGGCACGCCAACATCGGTCATGGACATTACTTTTACTTATAACATTGCTTCTTTCCCTCTTGACAGCTTGTGCAGCAACAACAAACATAGGCTCGTGGAAGAATGAAACGTATACAGGAGGACCACTGACAAAGGTTCTGGTAGTATGCATCACACAGCAAAATACTGTCAGGCGCATTTTTGAGGATGAATTTGTAAAAGAACTCGGTAGCCATGGAGTGGAAACTACTGCAAGTTATACGCTGCTCCCTCTAGACCTTCTCAAAGATAAGGAAAAGCTTGAAGCTGAAATCAGAAAGCTTGGCCCTGAGACAGTTCTTATAACGCGCCTGGTTGGGAAACGTGTAGAAAGAAATTATCAGTCGGGAACCTATTATACGAGACCGAGGAGCGCAAACTATTATCCCGGGCCACAAGCCCATGGTGGCTGGCAAGGTTATTATGCCCATAGTCAGGCTGTTATTCGTCCAGAAGTTACTGAGACGATATACAAAGTAGCAATTCTGGAAAGTAATCTCTATGAAACCAAAAAAAAGAAACTGATCTGGTCAATGCAGAGTGAAACGCGAATGGCAGGTCAACCAACTGATAGTCTTATTAAAGATTTTTTAAAGGTAGCAATGAAAAGTCTCACAAAAGAAGGGCTGATTCGTTAAGTTCAGGTGAATTGTAAGAAAAAAAACAAGAAATTATTGTGTTCACATTTACCAAAAACAACACTGAGCCTGATCTCATTACATTTGTCGATATTCATCCAGAGAACCATCCACAGTTTATTGATGTACGATCCCCTTCCGAATACAAAATAGGACATATTCCCGGCGCAGTGAATGTTCCTCTTTTTGATGATAGCGAACGGGCAATAGTGGGAACGCTCTACAAAAGGGTAAGTAAGGAAGCGGCCATTACGAAAGGATTTGAGCTTGCCGGGCCAAAGCGTCATCAGATTGTCGAGGCAGTGAAAAAAATTGCCGGGAATGAGGCTGTCGTATATTGCTGGCGGGGTGGAATCCGAAGTGGGAGTGTGTGCAGGCTCCTTGCAGAATACGGTATTCAGACCAAAAAAATTGAAGGCGGTTACAAGGCTTATCGAAAACACATTCGAGCGGCATTTCAAAAACCTGCTCATTTCATTGTGCTTGGAGGCTTTACAGGCAGCGGCAAAACAGCAATTTTACATGGCCTGCAAAGGCACAATACGCAAATTCTCGATCTGGAAGGGTTAGCCAACCATACCGGTTCAGTCTTTGGCCATATTAACCAACCACCGCAGCCAACAACGGAACAGTTTGAAAATAACCTCTACCAAAAATTCCAGCCTCTCAATAAAACAGAACCAATCATTATTGAAAATGAGAGCTATGCCATTGGCCAGGTGCACCTGCCGGAACCATTTTTACTGCAGATGCGTTCAGCGCCTTTAATTTCACTGGATGTTGCCAAAGAGGTCAGGATAAAAAGACTGGTAGAAGAATACGGGAAAAGCGACAGAAAAGAGCTGATTGCCGCAGCACAACAGCTTGAAAAAAAACTTGGCTCGAAAAAATTGGCCTGCGTCGAAGAGCACCTTCAGCATGATCGCTTTGATCTGGCCTGTGAAGTATTACTCACTCATTATGACAGCTATTATAACCGAAGTTTTGGAAAACGGGGAAAAGAGGCTGTTCATGTCCTCGAACTCACGGGCACGGATCTTGAGAAAGATGTTCAGAGTGTTGCACGAAAAATCATGGAGTTACATGTTTAATCCGGGGTCCGGAAATCGACTTCACGATATTTGATTTTTGCCGAAGGTGTAGATACATGGAGTAAAAATAGGTATTGTGTCCCCCCTTTAATGCACCGTCTTCAATGCAAAAGAGATTAAAAGCTGGTAATGTGGCATTTTGTCATGACTCCTTAGCACAGGCAGAATCTACTGAGATCTTTCCATGGAAACCCAACGACAGGCTAATATTCTCATTCAAAACGCCTTGCAGCTTTGCCGTGACATGGAAAGCGACAGGGTTTTTCTCTTTTTAAATAGTGATCAAGCCTGCAAAACAGTTTTCGAAATCGAAGGTGCCCAGGATGAAAAAATAGTACTGGTCATCCCTAAAGGCCAGGATATCCCTGAATGCATATCTGACAAAACAATAATCCACACCTGGTCAGGCAACCAAAGCCGTTTTTCCAGAATAAAATACGCTTTTTTACAAGGTGTTTTTCTTGAGATCATCCAGCCGACAAGTAAGATCGTCTGCGTTCTTGGTCCCTGGGGGAAAAATCACCTAGACACCATTACGATCCATGATCTTGTCCTGTCCTGGAGTGAAGAATTTCCTTTCGACCCTCGCTCTCTCATTACCAAAAAGTTCTTTCAAACTGTTATTGCCGTTGTAGACATCGCTCTTGATATAGGTGCGCTGGGACGTGAAGGAAGACATGTAGGCACGACCTTTGTTATTGGCAATATAAAGCAGGTTATGCGCTCTTCCCACCAGGCCATATTTAATCCTTTCCGGGGGTACCCTGAAGAGGTCAGAAATATTACCTCCCAGGAAGTGGTCGAAAGTATAAAAGAGCTCGCTCAGCTCGATGGAGCCTTTGTTATTTCTGGAAAGGGCGTTGTTGAAGCGGCCGGTCGACATCTTGATGCAGTCAGCACTGTCACCAGACAACTTAAAGGACTCGGCTCTCGTCACCGTGCAGCGGCCAGTATCACTATGCACAGTGAGGCAATTGCTGTGGTCGTTTCAGAAAGTACAGGCAGAGTAACCATTTTTGACAATGGAAGTGTTGTCGCTACATTGGAGCCGGTAATCAGCAGGAGGGTTGTTTAGAGAAATAACACTTTGAATCGATGTTGTTTTTTTGCCGGATCGACGAATTAAGAATATAGCACACCGGAACAAGTATCAGCTGAGAGCACTCATTACCGTGGCAAATGAGACATGGCTGGCCATGCCAAAAGAAGGGTTCTGCAGGAGTTTGGCCCGAATCAGGCGAGGGGAAGAAATACCACAGAAAAATCGTGCCTGTTGCCTGGGCAGAGAAAGAGCCTCCGGGTATTCAGCAGCCAGGCTGAGTGCTCTATTTTTCACTTCCCCCTTCAACTCCTGTAACCCTGAAGCTGCAGGTATGATCTGATCGCAAAGGCCATTGAGACAAAACTCACAATGTCCGCAGTCCGACAGGTTTTCTTCTCCAAAATAATTGAGCAGGAATGTGGTCTTGCAGCCATTACAATTGACCATATCCACGATCTGGCGCAATCGCTTGATGTCATTTTCCTCACGTTTACTGAAACGGGCAACACACTCTTCCTTCAGCTGACCTTGTTCATCTTCAGAAAGTTTCTTCAGCTGCCGGTAGCCTAAACGGGCTTGGGCGACTTGTAATTTCAGGTCTCCCTGCTCTTCAAGGTAATTGAGAGCGGTAATTACCCTGCGTCGGCTGCTTCCTGATTTTGACACGGCTTCATTAAGATCAATGGTAAACCAGGTTTTGGCTTTTCGGGCACAGGACAGAACAGCGCTGAGAAACGATGCCCTCTCCGCATCAAATCTACTAAGAATTTCTTCTGAGCTTTTAAGAGGCTTGAATTTGTAGGAACTGTAGAAGGGGCCGGTTGACGCAATCACCTTGGCAAGTTCAAGGTATGTCAGCAGTGTTTTGGCGACCAGGGGACGTATGTCATAGGCGTTGGATTCCTCGTATATACTCAAATCAAAATACTTTCCTTTGGCCAGAGTCGCATCTATCATCTCATAAATAGCTGATGGGTCGGGGGTGTCGCCATAGACAAAATTTTCCAGAATCGTCAGATCCTGGCTTCCACCTAAAAGTTCACAGATTGATTCTTTTCCGTCACGCCCTGCCCTGCCAATTTCCTGGGCATAATTTTCCAGGCTCTTGGGTAAATTATAATGATAGATAGAGCGGATGTTATTTTTATCAATCCCCATGCCAAAGGCTATGGTGGCTACCACAATACCTGAATCCGAGGCCATGAACCACTCCTGTACTTCCTGGCGTGCCTCATCTTTCATGCCGGCATGATAGGCCCTGGCGGAAAAGCCATTGTCCTGCAGTTTGCCGGCCACCTTCTCAGCCGTGGCCTGGAGGGTAACATAGACAATAGCCGGGCCTGATTGATGTTCCTTTAATCCGGCAAGCAGGGTCGTTAAAGGTTCAGGGCCAGGTGAGAATCTTAGGGTGAGATTGGGACGGTAGAACCCGGTTTGGATGTGATCATCTTTTGTAATAGCAAAGGCACTACGGATATCTTTTGATACTTCAGGGGTTGCTGTTGCGGTAAGGGTTAAAACAGTGGAAACGCCTAATGTCTTAGTTAATTCAGCAAGTTTAAGATAATCAGGCCGGAAATTATGCCCCCATTCGGATATGCAATGGGCTTCATCGATGACCATGAGGGAAATGGAACACTGGGAAATGAGGGCAAGGAAACGTTCATTGGCAAATCTTTCCGGAGCCACATAAAGAAGCTTCAACTCTCCTTGCCGCAATTTTTCATATACGAGCTGTAATTCTTCCGGTCCAAGGGAGGAGTCAAGGCGGGCTGCAGCTATATCCTTATCAAGAAGAAAATCGACCTGATCCTTCATGAGAGCCATGAGGGGAGACACCACTAAAGTAAGGCCGGGGAGATGCAAGGCCGGAAGTTGGTAGCAGAGACTCTTTCCCTGGCCGGTGGGAAACACAGCCAGGGTGGAATGGTTGTCCATGACCCTGCTGATCACCTCTTCCTGTCCTTTCAGAAAAGAAGAAAAGCCAAATACTTGAGTTAAAGAGTTCTTAATCTCATTCATACATTACAGGTAACTTACCAGCCATGCCAGCACCCCAAGGGCCGCAATGGCAAGGATAATGGGCTTCATTATGTCCCAAATGTTGGTTATCTCGTCCGGAGATAATGTACTTTTCTGTTTTCAACCCATGATAAACCTCTCTGTTGATATCC
>JAUWDC010000108.1 GCA_030608985.1 Desulfobia sp.
GCCTCCGGATTGAGAAATGTCTCAATACGCTGGCGCTGGTATGGTTTCAAAATAAACTTCCAGGCAAGGGGAACCAGAGACCCGCAGGCTGCCAGTAAAAAGGCCAGTGTCTGCCATTTCAGTTTTACAAAAAGTGTCATGGAGACAAAAATGAAGCCAAGCATAAGGGCAGTTCCAAGATCAGGTTGCTTCAGGATGAGCAAAAAAGGCAGAAGAGTAAGGCCAATGGGAACAAGGAGTCCCCTCATGTCAAAGCCTTCTTCTGTATGTTTTCGGGAGTAGTAACTGGCCAGGGTAATAACCAGGGTGAGCTTGGCAAGTTCGGAGGGCTGAAGGTTGAAAAAGCCGAGATCAATCCAGCGCTGAGTGCCGGCCTGGGACCTCCCGAGAATGAGGGCATACAGGAGCAGGAATATGATAAAACTGTACAATATATAGTTCCAGTTAAGAAAAATCCGATAATCGAGACTGATAATGATGAGAATAAGGCCGAACCCCATAATGAAGAAATAGAGCTGTTTGATGTATACAGGTGTTCCCCGGGGTATGTTCGAGTATACGGCACTGTATAAATTCATGAGACACATGGCGGCAATGGCAATGACAAAGAGTAGAAGAATCCAGTCAAAATTTTGTAAAAGTCGTCTGTCAAAATGAAACATAGTAGCAGAACTCCTGATCCCGTAACGTGATTTTAAAGGGTTACAGAACCACCCAGGATTTTGGCTTGTTACTGGTTAAAGTGCATAAAGTGAGCTAAAGTTTAAAGTGCCTGAAGTTAAAGGTTTTATCTGATCAGAAAGTACCATAACTTTAGTCACTTTAGCTCACTTAAAACTTCAGTCACTCGGATTGCTTGTTTTTTAATTCGAAATATTTTTCCAGTACTTTTTTGGCGACCGGGCCTGCAGCAGATCCTCCATGGCCGCCATGTTCGACAAGAACAGTCACGGCTATTTCCGGATTGTCAGCTGGGGCAAAACTGGTGAACCAGGCATGATCCCGATACCGGTAAGGGATTTCTTCTTCAGGAACGTTCCTGAATTTTGATAGTCTCACCACCTGTGATGTTCCTGTTTTGCCGCCAACGACAATGTCTTCCATCTTGGCTTTTATTCCGGTGCCATGCTTGTCATTCACCGCTGCCACCAATCCATCTTTGATAATGTTCAGATAGGCAGTGGATCCCTTAACCTCGCCATTTTTGAGAGGAGTAAACTGTTGAATAATTGAGCCTTCAGGATCAGTGATCGATTCGATAAACTGAGGCTGGTACAGAATCCCGCCATTGACCGTTGCCGCTGTCAGCCGGCAGATCTGCAGGGGGGTCGTCAGGTTGAATCCCTGGCCGATGGATACAGAAAGAGTTTCACCCTCCTGCCAGGATTCTTTCTTCTTTTTTTTCTTCCAGGCGGAAGTGGGGACCAGGCCGGATTTTTCGTGTTCCAGGGAGATCCCTGTCTTGTCCCCTAATCCCATGCCGCGGGCATAGGATGCCAGGGTATCTACACCAAGTTTCTGACCTGTCTGGTAAAAATACACATCACATGATTCAGCCAGGGCCCGCTTCAGGCTGATGGCTCCATGTCCTCCTCTTTTCCAGCATCCGTATTTTCTGCCATGAAGAGAGTAGGAGCCTGAGCAATAGAAAATAGTCCTTGGCGTGATAACCTTTTCAGACAACCCGGCCAGGGCCGTGACAATTTTATAGGTGGACCCTGGTGGGTACTGTCCCTGTATTGTTTTGTTAATAAAGGGATGGCGTGGGTCGTCCAAATGTTCTTTCCAGATTTTTTGCGGAATTCCGCCAACGAACTGTTCAATTTTGAGTTCCGGGGTGCTGGCAAAGACAAGGAGCCTCCCTGAATTCACTTCCATGGCAATAACGGTTCCGGCCTTGTCTCCCATGGCGTCTTCAGCGGTTTTCTGCAGATCAACATCAATGGTAAGCTTGATATCATTTCCGGGCAGGGGATCAATATGCTTGAGCTGCTGCTGCTCAAAGCCGTGGACGTCAACTTCCAGATACCGGCGGCCCTTTTCCCCTCTTAAGGTTTCTTCAAAACGTTTCTCCACGCCCATTTTGCCGACCTGATCTCCGCCTTTATATTGCTGATACTGGGAAGATTGCAGCTCTTTCTTCGAAATCTGTCCCAGGTAGCCTATAAGGTGGGAAGCGAGGTTGGAATAACGATAATTTCGGCTGGGAACCACCTCAATCCTGACTCCGGGAAGATCAAGGCGATGGTTCTCAATATAGATAAGAGACGACCAGGAGATATCCTCTTTGAGCAGGATGGGTATATAGCGGGGCTGACCCATTGAATCGCGGATTCGATTGAGCAGGGTTGTTATGTCTTCATTGAGAATGGCAGAAAGTTTTTTGATGACATCATCCGGGGCAGGCGCATCCTCTTTAAACCAGACCACATTGAAATAGGGTCTGTTGGTGATGATAAGACGACCGTGTCTGTCAAGTATGTTGCCCCTTGGCGCACTTATATCGCGAATTCGAACACTGTTGCTTTCAGATAAGGTCGCATATTCCGTTCCTTTCAATATTTGCAGGTTCCAGAGCCTGGCAATAAGAATGGCCAGAAAAAGGATGATAATAGCAATGGAAGGGTCGATCCTTTTTTTGAGGCTTGCCAGCTCTTCTTCGTTAACTGTACGAAGTTTTTGTTTTTCCAGTCTCATCCGGCTTTACTCCCTGAACTTGTTGCCTCGCTGCTGGCGGACAAAGAGACGGAAAAATTCCGGCGAATTTCGAAGGCTGAGCAGGAAGTCGTATAAGGCAAAAAACGGAAGGGTGAGAATAGACAACAAGAGCATCTGAAAGAATATGGCTTTCCCGTTCCAGGGCAGGATGTTCTCCGGTGCCAGCATTGCAGTGGAAATAAAAATCATCGTGTTGGAAAAGAGATAGCAGCCTAGGACCAAGGGGATCTGGTGGGGGAGCTCGGAGATAATAAATCTCCTGGAAAGCAAATGGACAATAAAAAACAGGATTAGGTTTATCACAGGATAGAGGCCCAGGAATATGCCGGAAAAAATATCCATTATCAGGCCCAGCATGAGTACGAGTAGGGCACCCTTGATAATGTCCAGGCGGACAGTTATGAAAATGATAAAAATAAACAGCAGGTCAGGTCGGCCGAGCCAATCCGGCATTGCGCTGAATAAGGTGGTCTGGATAATGAGCAGGGCCAGTCCCAATAGAAAAAAGGTGACAACAAACATAGGGCAGAGGTAAAAATGATTAGTGGTTACAGTGCGGTGGTTTTGCTAATTTTGCAGCTCATCCTGAATAATTATGTTACTAAAATGTATCTTCAGCCAGCGACTTTTCTTTGAGCACAACTATAAGATATTCGAGCTTGGAAAAATCTGCAGCCGGAGTAATTTTGATCTTTTGAAACATGCCTCGTTTGCTTTTCATCACCCAGGAGACAGTCCCGACAGGAAGGCCTTTGGGGAAAATGCCTCCCATCCCGGAGGTGACAACAGCATCCCCCTTTTCAACATCAGCATTTTTCAGGATATAGAGAAGTTCATAGGCGTCACCGACTCCTTTAATGATTCCCTGGGATCTATTCTTCTGAATGATGACATCTATGGCGCTGTTTGGATCGTTTGCCAGCAGCACTTTTGAAAAGTTTAGAGATGTATCAAGGATCTGTCCGACAATACCTTCTGCCGTGATAACAGGCATTCCTTTTTCCACTCCGTCTTGACGGCCCTGATCAATAATAACAGTACGAAACCAGAGCGACGGATCCCGACCAATAATTTGGGCTGTTATGGTGGGTGGTGGGAGAGAGTCCTTAAGGCGCAACAGCTTGCTCAGCCGAACATTGGTTGCCATTGCTTCGCGGTATTCGCCGGCGACGCTTTTGAGCGTGTCCAGTTCCTTACGCAGAGCTTTATTTTCTTCCCGAACATCCCAGAGTGCGACATATTTTCCCCAGGTACCGGTGAAAACATTTGATACGGTTTTGAGTATCAGCTGACCCCTGCCAACCAGGTCCAGGGTAATCTTCTGGGGGGTGTTAAGCTCATGCCGGCGGCCAACAGTGGACACTATGAGTATAAGGATGGCGGTTAATGTGACACCAAATAGGATGTAAGGCCTGAGCTGGCGAAGTTTTTTTGTTTTTTTCCTTTTCATTAGAAAGGGATCAGTTCACCATAACCTCTTTCAGCACATCGATATTCTCAAGGGCCTGGCCGGAACCAAGAACAACGGAGGAAAGAGGATCCTCGGCAATAATAATTGGTAGTCCTGTAATTTCCTTCAGGCGTTTATCAAGATTTTTCAGCAGAGCACCGCCTCCTGTCAGTACAATACCCTGGTCAACAATATCGGCCGCTAGTTCCGGAGGAGTGATCTCAAGGGCCATTTTAACGGTCTCGATAATCACATCAACCTGCTCGTTAATAGCATTCTGAATTTCACCGGCGTCAATGTTTAAGGTTTTGGGCACACCGGAAACCAGGTCGCGGCCCTTGATATCCATTGTTTCATAGGGCTCTTCAGGCAGGACGTTGCCTATGGTGGTTTTTATTAGTTCAGCAGTATGTTCACCAATGGCGAGATTGTGTTTTCTTTTGATGTAATGGAGGATTGATTCATCCATCTTGTCGCCGGCAACCCTGACTGATTTGGCATACACTATGCCGGACAGAGAGATAACAGCCACTTCAGTGGTGCCGCCGCCAATGTCAACAATCATATTGGCGAGGGGCTCGGTAATAGGCAGGCCGGCTCCGATCGCTGCGGCCATGGGCTCCTCGATCAGGTATACTTCACGAGCACCGGCTGATTCGGCGGATTCGCGAACAGCTCTTTTTTCGACTTGGGTGATTCCTGAAGGAACACTGACAATGATGCGAGGGTGAACAAGGGTACGTCGATTATGAATTTTTTTGATGAAGTAGCTGAGCATGGCCTCGGTGACTTCAAAATCTGCAATGACGCCATCCTTGATTGGTCGAATGGCGACAATATTGCCCGGAGTACGGCCAAGCATCATTTTTGCTTCCTTGCCGACTGCCAGAACCTTGTTGCTGCGGTAATCCCTGCGGACTGCAACAACAGAGGGCTCCCGAAGTACAATTCCCTTGCCTTTGACGTAGACGAGAGTATTGGCTGTGCCCAGATCGATGGCCAGGTCATTTGACAACCAGCCAAACAGAGAATTAAAAGGATTAAACATATTGAAAGGCTCTCTTTATTGATTTTTGTTAAGATGCAAATGTTAATCAAAAAATTACGGATTAATCGATTATTAGTAATCGGATATATGTAGCAGACTGACATTGTGTTAGCAAGAAAAATGGAGGGCAGGTGAGAAATGATACTCCTGGCTGGGCTTGTTCTAGATGGCAGGCAGATGAAGGAAAAACCTTGACAGCTCGACACCCCGTGTCTTATATAACAAAATTCAAACACAGAGTGGGGGTATAGCTCAGCTGGGAGAGCGCTTGAATGGCATTCAAGAGGTCAGCGGTTCGATCCCGCTTACCTCCACCAA
>JAUWDC010000269.1 GCA_030608985.1 Desulfobia sp.
TTTGGGAAGTCTTTTCCTCCTTTCCCCCGCTATTTCCCACGACTTTCTACCAATTACATCTCCCCCACGCACCAGCTACGGCACAATCTCCGTACCAACACCCTCGCGTGTAAATATTTCCAGCAACACGGCGTGGGGTACACGACCGTCTACAATATGAGCCTTGGACACTCCCTTGCTGATTGCATCCTGGCAGCACCTTATTTTCGGAATCATTCCTCCAGCCGCAACACCCGAATCAATCAATTCATCAATTTCTTTGGAGGTCATGGAGGGAATCAATTCCTTTGCTTCGTCCAGAACTCCCTTTACATCAGTGAGAAGAACAAGCTTTTTTGCTCCCAGGTGGGTGGCAATGGCCCCGGCAACTAGATCGGCATTGATGTTATATGACTGCCCATCCTCTCCAACTCCAACCGGAGCAATAATGGGGATAAAATCCTGACTGTCCAGTGTTACAAGTACTTCAGGGTTAACATGGGTTACCGTGCCGACTCTCCCGAGGTCTATTAATTCCGGAGGGGCATTTTCCACCTGACTTTTCATAATCTTCATTTTTTTTGCCTGTATCAGGTCAGCATCCCTGCCGGACAAACCGATTGCCCGGCCTCCGTGATAATTAATGAGTCCGACTATTTCCGAATTCACTTTCCCGACCAAGACCATTTCAACCACATCCATGGTCTCACCGTCAGTAACACGCATTCCCTGTACATAATCAGACTTAATATTCATTTTTTTTAAAAATTGATTAATCTGAGGCCCTCCTCCATGTACGACAACGGGATTAATGCCTATGTATTTCATCAAAATAATATCCAGGGCAAAATTCTTTTTTAATTCCTCATCGACCATGGCATGACCACCGTATTTTATGACAACGGTTTTGCCATAAAATTCTTTGATATAGGGGAGAGCCTCTATCAGGACATGAGCCTTTTCCATACCTGTCTGCATAATTTTCCCTTCATTTATTGTAACTATTCAGGTGGGGTCGCAAAATGTGTATTCCCTCCGAACCGTAACTATTCACGTATTAATTTATAAAATTTGATTGCCCAGCCATCAACTCTTACCGTAAAGCCGGCGTCTACGCAAAGAAAAAGCAGCGGGGAGGTATTGCATATGCAATATTTACGCCTTTCTCTTTACTTTCTTGAAAACTCCCAGTATGCTTTTCCTATTATGAGAACTGTAACAATCAAAAGCAATGCCAAGAAGCTTACACTCTCCTGCATAGGTAAAAAAGCAGCGTATTTTATTCTGGTTCTACTGGCAGCCGCGTTTTTGCCAATAAACCTGTCTGCTCAACAGTCAATTGCTTCCGATGAGCCGATTCATATTGAAGCAGACCGGATGGAATCAAATCAGAAGGAAAATAGTGTGACATTCAGCGGCAATGTCCAGGCTATCCAAGGCAAATTAACCATTAACTCCGACACAATGATCATTCATTATGCCAGCCAGGCAAATGACACTGCTTCACAGGACGCAAAGAAACAACAGATAAAGAAAATATTTGCAAGCGGACACGTGGAAATTATACAGGATGAACTGGTTGCCACCGGCAACGAAGTTGAATTTCTGGCTGATAAAAAACAGATTTTACTTACCGGCAATACCAAGGTATGGCAAAATAACAATTTAGTGACGGGCTACAATGTGCTGCTAGATCTCGCAACAGAAACAACTATAGTTGAACCGTATTAAAAAAGCGGCGGCCGTGTCAAGGCATTTTTTTATCCGGACTCTTCAAAAAAGTAATATGGCAGTACTGGAAACCAGAGGCATCGTAAAGGAGTACAAAAAAAGACGCGTTGTTGACGGCATCAGCATTAAAGTTGAAAGCGGCAAGGTGATAGGCCTTTTAGGGCCAAACGGAGCCGGGAAAACCACTTCTTTTTACTCTATTGCCGGATTCATTCGCCCAGACCAGGGTCAGATTCTCTTAGATGGCGAAGACATAACATCCCTTCCCATTCATAAAAGGGCGATCAGTGGCATTTCTTATCTGGCCCAGGAACCATCGGTTTTTAAAAAACTGACAGTTGAAGAAAATGTACGAATTATTCTGGAGCCACTTGGTCTCTCCAGGAAAGAGATCAAAAACAGAACAGAACAACTTATGGCAGAACTCAAAATAGAGTATCTCGCCAAAAACAAAGGATACGGACTGTCCGGAGGAGAACGCCGCAGGGTTGAAATAATGCGGGCCCTTGCTACAAAGCCTCGCTTTATTCTCTTAGATGAACCTTTCGCAGGCATAGATCCTCTCGCTGTTGCAGATTTACAACAAATAATCAGGGAATTAAAAGAAAAAGGCCTGGGCATCCTGATATCTGACCATAATGTCAGGGAGACTCTTGCAGTCTGTGATTATGCCTATATTGTTAATAACGGTCGGATTCTAACCCAGGGGGCTGCCGATGCAATTGTGCAATCTGATGCTGCCAGGCAAATGTACTTAGGCGCAGACTTTACAATGTAGAGGTTCATTACGATGGCTTTTCTAGAACTCAGACAACAGCTCAAATTAACGCAGCAGTTGGTGATGACTCCCCAGCTGCAGCAGGCTATTAAACTTCTTCAACTTTCCCGACTGGAGCTTGTCGATACAGTCCAGCAGGAAATCGAAGAAAATCCACTGCTTGAAGAAGAAATGCTCAGCAGCTCCGCGGAAGCTGCTAATGATAGTATGCCACAGTCCTCCAAGGTGGCGGAAGATATTCCCGCGCCCATTGAGAGGACAACTGAAGTAAATATGGACAACCAGTCCTCTCTTTCTGAAATCAACTGGACTGATTATGTCAATGAATATGAGAGCTCCTCAACATTCAGCCCCCGGGAAAGTGGTGAGCAAACTTCCCGCTTTGATATCTTAAGCCAGAAACCGGACCTGCGCAGTCATCTCCAATGGCAGCTCAGCCTGTCAGACGTCTCTCCCGATGATTTTGAAGTCGGCCTGTTTGTCCTGGGAAATCTGAATCAAGATGGTTTTCTGGAAGTAAGCGAAGAAGAAATTATCAGTGAAACCGACTGTACACCAGAAACCGCCCAAGAAATGATAGCCGCAATCCAGGCCATGGATCCTGCTGGTGTCGGGGCTCGTGATGTCAGGGAATCAATCCTGCTGCAGCTCAAACGCCTGCATCTTGGAGATTCACTCCCATCCAGAATTGTCAGGGAGCATCTTAATCTGCTTGAAACCAAGAATTACAAGGCCATAGCCCGGGCAATGAAAGAATCCATGGCAAATGT
>JAUWDC010000199.1 GCA_030608985.1 Desulfobia sp.
TGGGAACAGTGGGGTCTTCTTCAGGATGCTGGTCGTGTCCGCTCATGTGTCTATCTCCTAATTATTTAATTATAGAACTTTCCATACTATTTACCCAATTTATTATACATTGACCAGATATATCTTAGCGGGCTGCCGCAAAATTATTAATCGAAAACGAACTCTTCGTGTATATAATAGCTTAGAACTACAACTCCAGATAAAAACCACAATCTCAGCACCGAATTAACGATACATTTACTAAGCCTGAATAGAGAGAATCCTGCTATGAACCAAGGGATGTTTTTGACAGCGCTGCTTTCCTATTTTGTTATTATCGATCCGATTGGGGTGTCACTTGTTTTTGCGGCTCTCACTGACGGGAAAGAGGATAGTTATTGTCGGAAAATGGCCTTCCGGTCGGTTTTGCTTTCTTCAATCATTATTCTCTGTTTTGGCTTTTTCGGGGCAACACTGCTGGCAAAACTGGGGATAGCGATTGAATCGTTCCGTATAGCCGGCGGTCTGTTACTTTTTTACACGGCGTTCAACATGATAACCAAATCAGAGGTGTTTTCGTCCGAAGGTTCCAGTAAAGGGCCGGAGGATATCTCGGTATTTCCCTTGTCATTTCCGCTCATTGCCGGACCCGGTTGCCTGACTTTAACTGTCTTGCTTCATGCCGATGCCGGACAGCGAGTAGAGAACGTTATCGCTTTAGTGCTTGCTGTGCTTCTGGTGGTTGGCCTCACGTTTTTCTGCTTTTTGAGTGCCCACAAGATATCTCACTTCATGGGTGAAACAGGAAACAATATAGTGAAAAGATTGCTCGGAGTTTTACTTGCCTCTCTTTCAATACAGTTTATTGCTGACGGAATTATGGGGTTTCTTGGTTAATCTAAAAATACAGCCTTTTCCCGTCCCACCCAGACATTATGTCTTAATGTTCAGAATATCAGCAGCATTCTTCCATGTGATAATGTTTTCCATCGAGAGTCACAAAATGAATTCCACCGAGCTTGGGTAATCCCGCTAACCTCCAAGCTATTTCAGGATTTATAAATTGCTCATTAACACACTCCCTGGGTTGGTGAAGATTTTTGCATACCTGGTTTAAAATGGGAAATGCATCAAATTTTTTATAATAGTTCCGCATGAATTTAATAATTTCCATCTGTTCAGCACTTAATTTTTTGATGCCTTCACGCCAAGCAAGGGTCCTGGCAGTATCTTCATCCCACGCGTCAAGGTCAGCGAGAAACCCGTCATCATTTACCGTTATTGTTTTTCCTGCATATTTAATTGTTGTCATAATGCACCTCCTGTCTATATCGACAAAGAATGTACAGATAAAAAAGCCGCAGCTTAAACTGCGGCTCGTTACTGTTTAAGCAACATTTACCATGAGTCAACAACGGCAACCATCAGCCGCCAAAATCATAGTCAAAAAAAGCATTTTTATTCGTATATAATTTTTCACTCTTTGAAAATTCAGCCCCTGTAACCTCCTGCTCATAAGGCCCCTCAACAGAACGACAGGAATTCATCAAGTCACAGATACGATCATCCAACTCTGTCATGATGATATGCAGATCCTGGATTTGGGGGGATACTTTATATTTGTCGATAGACGGAATATGGTCTATCTCGCTTGAAAGTTTATGAAGCTTCTCGCTCAAAAACTTCAACTCCACAGCAACATTAGAACAATAACTCAGGCTTGCCATAACATACCTCCTTACCTCTAGAGGTAGCAAAAATGTTTTTTTAAATAGGCGAAAAAGGCCGCCGGACGCAGTCTTTTTGCCAGATGAAAATAACGTTTCCTCTACCTTAAAAATAAATCTTATTTGATAATTTACAAGCTGGAATTAAGGAATGGGAGAAGGGGGGGGCAGGTTTAGTTTTTGCTGTGTCTGATGCATGCCTATTGGGACAGCAGTGACCCTAGTGATCGGAAGGCTCCGGTGAATCTGGCAAGCTGCTGGGCTGAGATCCCGAAGAGAGTCTGCGATTGCGAGTCGGCGCCCATGGCAAGTAGATATTCAACAACATCACGGTGGCCAAACATGGCAGCAAACATGAGAGATGTTTTGCCGCCGCCATTATCTGCATTGATATCTGCTCCTGCCTCCAATAGCAGTTTGACAAGGGGAAGGGTTCCTTTAAACGCTGCACCCCCCAATGGAGTCTGGCCGTGTTTGTTGCGGCGATCAATATCCGCACCATACTCAAGAACCATGCTCACGGTATCTTCATGACCATGGTAGGCGGCCAGCATAAGAAGAGAGTTCCCCTTTGCATCACATAGGCTTGCCGCCAGTGGTGGTCATGGTTTTCCTACTCATCGGTTACCTCCTTTTTCATTTTTTCGGTGGATATAAATGTCATCAATTTTATATGTTTTTGTCAAAGTCCAGGGATACCGATTGGGCCGGGTAGGTCCGGGATGCCGCAGCCGGTAATCAGGAAAAGGAAGATGAAAAGAAAATAAAAAAGTAAGAGATATTGCATCATATTAATACTCCTGAAAGTTGTAAGAGATGTCTGAAGAACCCTCCTAGTGGAGCGGAGGATTAAAGTAGCCGAATCGTAGATCCGGAAACAGTTCCTTTAACTGTTGCAGCCAGTTTTGCATTCCCATGGGCCGTTTTTTGCCCGTATGCTGGACGACCTCAAGATACCAGTCCGGATCCATGTTGAGATTGCGAAGCTGGATCAGGTCCGGTCGGTAGAGGATGATCAGGTCGCACAGGGCCTTGAATTCGTCTGGGTCGTCGGTAAATCCCGGCAGTGTAAAGTAGTTCAGTGAAACAAAGCGACCGGCTTTTTTCATGACCAGGATGGATTCCAGGACGTTTTTGAAATTGAACCCCTGGGGACGATAATACATGGTATGGCATCCTTTGCGGGCACTGTTTATGCTCACCCGGATGGAGTCGAGGCCGGCTGCAATGAGTCGTTCAACCGCATCCGGCAGGCTGGCATTACTGTTAAGATTTATTGTTCCTTTTGATGTTTTTCTGCGTATAAGCAGTATCGCCTTTTCAATGGTGTCTGCCTGGAGGAGGGGCTCTCCCTCACATCCCTGTCCAAAGCTGACAACAGCATTATCCACACTGTTTAGATGGGGTACGGCCACTTCGGCAATCTCTTCAGGGGAAGGAATAAATTTTATCCTGTCCTGAGTGGATGGACAGCATCCTGAGGGCTGAAGAGAAATACATCCCACACATTTGGCATTGCATGTAGGTGAGGTCGGCAGTGGAGCCTCATGACGATTGAGGAAATAGTTTTTTGCCGCAGGACAGCTGTATGTCAGGCTGCATTTGCCAAGATGCTGGATCAGCCTGTTTTTTGGGTGTGCTTTCAGTTTTTTACGGGTTTCTTTCTCTATTTTGCGAACATTATAACCGGCAGCATCCTGGCGAATGTCCGTATCGCTTCGAAAACCGCAGACCCAGAAGCGGTCGTCGAGCCAGCCCACAGCAGTATAGGCAAAGAGTGGGAGGTGATCCAGGTCGGGACGACTTTTTTCATAGGCGGCTGTGTACAAAGCAGTGTGGGCCGGAGCCATAAAGGCAGCAACTGCCTGGATTCCGTTGCGGGGGATATCAGGATTCTGGTTGAGGAGTACCGGGTCGCCGGTTTGTGGATCGAATCCTACTGGGAACCGGCCAGGCAGGACAAAAAGATCACTTCCTTCGGGAAGGGGAATGATATCTATGAGGTCAGGCTGGAAGAACCAGTGGCTGCTTCGACCGGCCATGAGCAGATTCGGGCAGTCTTGGATCTCCCCTTTTTTATTGGCATAGACCAGGAAGGGGACTCGATCAGGGTGCATCGGTTCCATTGCGTCAGAGGATTTACATCTCTTTGGGCCGTATCGTGTCAAAGACAGAATCAACGGCTTTGTAAATTTCAACATCATCACCGAAGACATCTTCGATCTTGGGATGATCCATCAGGTCTTCCGTTATATACTGCGTCAGATAGAGGCTGAGAAAATTAGGG
>JAUWDC010000256.1 GCA_030608985.1 Desulfobia sp.
AAATAATGCTGAGACAACAAGGGAAAGAGATGTTGCCCAGACTGTCCAAAATAATCTAAATGAAGAAGCCAACACCGATAAACAGGGCCCGGAAAACGCTGACAGCATAAATGAAGTTGCCTGAGTCCATTTTCCCAGGCAGTAAGGACACCACTATGAAATTATGCTCTTTTACCAATGGCCGGGAACACGACTTCCTCCGTCCATTTATTTTAATTATCCTCTTTCTACTGGTCAGTTGCTCGGCAGGCTCTTATGGGCGCCTGCAATGGTCTGACGAGGCTCTCGACACTTTTGAATCCGCCAACATTCTGGAAAACCATACCTATTACTTTTTTGGTCCGGAGGCAGAGCCAATTGCCATTATTGCCGTGGATAATCAGTATGTTCTCGCCCAAAGTCTATGGAAAAAAATTGACCTCACGCCTCTGATCCTCAGCCAATGGATGGAGCGGATCGACAACCAGCATAGATTCCTCAAAGGAAAATATCGGGGGGCCATGATGGTTGATCCGCAGGGGAATCGTCTAGGCCTCTGGTACTCGTATGTTGACTGGACTGTCATCAGGCAGGGCGAGGAAAACGAAGTCATTATTTTTACTCCGGACACATCCCGTATGGATCGTAGTAACAGGGATAGAGATCGGAGGACAAGATAGGTTGTCCGCCATTAACCTTAGCTCATTTTAAACTTTAGCTCCCTTTAGTCACTTTCAATTATATTATTGAGGAAGCACCTTCTCTGCCAATGGCTTGAACTGAAGGTTATAAAACATCTCAAGGTAACGCTGGGTTTCTTTGCGCTCCAGATTCGTGGCAAATTTCCAGAACCCGTAAATACAGGAGAGAGACATGAGCCTACTGGCATACAATTGCCAGGTATAACGGCTCTTTACTCTACTTAATGCCCCCTTGGACAGTTTCAGCCAATAATCTGGGTTGGCACTGCATTTTTCAAAAAAATCCACGAGTATCTCTGCTGCCAACTCACCATGATTTGGGTCAATATGAAATCCTGAGATGCCATCTTCAATAATTTCCAACGGTCCTCCGTAACGGGTTGCAAAAGTTGGCAGGCCGGAGCCCATCGCTTCAATAACCGTCAACCCAAAAGCCTCAAAAAATGCAGGCTGGACAAAAGCACCCCTGCGATCTGCCAGAAATCGATACAGTTCTCCTGTCAATTTCTTTTCCAGACGTGCCCCCAGCCATCTCATCTCACCATCCAGGCCATGACGATCCATGAGTTCGTGCATGAGGCGAATCTGCTCCTGCTCCTCTGCATCACCCGAAAGTCCTGGATCAATTGTTCCACCGACGATAAACAAATTAACCTTTTCCCGTAATCGGGAACTGTTTCCATACCAGTCCACCAATCCTGTCAGATTCTTTATGTTATCAAGACGGGCCATGGTAAAAAGGAGAGGCTTTTCATGATCACGTAATACGCCACGCGCATCACCCCGCGGCTCTTCACCATACACAAGCTCGTTAATTTCATCATGAAGGTAATCAAACCTTTTTTCTTTCATGGAATATGGAAAATAAACATCCTCATCCGCACCTGGAGAGACAATATTGAACTTGGGGTCAAACACATCAATTCCATTTAAGACACGGTACAGTCCCGGCATGGAAAATGATGAATAACTCTCATACTGGCCAACGATATTTTCACTGCCGGCAATCTCCTGAAAAGTACTGGTGATTATAAAATCTGCCGTATTCATAGCAATGAGATCAGCAGTAAACTGGCAGGAGAAATGATATTTAGGGTCCATATCCCGCCAATACAAGGCAGAGTATAGGTATTTTGTTTTTTCAAGGGCATGGGCAATGTTGCACTGGGTGACTTCCAGTTTCTGGGCAAGAAGATGGGCCACGAGGTTGCCATCCGAATAGTTGCCGATAATAAGATCCGGTCGACAGCCAAGCTCATTGAGAATTTCTTCTCTGGCATCCCGGGCAAACTGCTCCAGATAGGGCCATATCTCAAAACGGGAGATCCAGTGCGGAATGACCTCCTTATCTTTATTTCGGAAGGGAAGGCGGAGGATCTGGACATTTTCAGTACTATAGACATTTTCCAGCCTTTGGTTACAACATGTGCCTTCCGCCTCGGGGATAAGCCGGGTGACAATAATGATCCGCGGCGTTATCTCAAGGCCCTGATCATAAATCCGCTGCCGCATTTCTTTTTCCAGGGCACGCACCTGGTCGAGAATATAGACGACCTGACCACCGGTATCAGGAAGGCCCAGGACATTCTCCTGACCAAAATAACCATGCGGGGAGAGGATGGCGATATTAAAAATCATCGGGATGCGGCTTAAAAATTTCTCCAGGGCGCGATAGTCGGGAGCTTCGAGGATATCAGCCAGCAGGCTGAAATTCTCCCCAATCCTCTTTACTGTTCTTCCCCACCCCGGCTCAAAACCCAGGCTTTTTAATGTGCCACCAACCTGTGACCACACTGCATCTTTGGGCGCTCCTGCCAACTGCTCCATCCCCTTTTGCAGTGCCTGCTGCAGAGCCTGCACACTGGAAATACTTTTACTGATCATAAAAGGTATTCCCTGGTAACTGTGCAGGCGGAGAAAAGAAAGAATAAGTTCATCACCCTTGTCAAGGCCATGGGAAAGGCGGCCGCTGAGCCTGCGATTGAGGAACTCCACTCCCCTCCCTATGGAACGGGTCTGGGTCATTTTTGGAAAATCTCGCTCAAAAGGACTCAAATCAATTTCCAGAGACCATCCCATGTCGTGGCAGCCAACGATCTCCTCTTTGAACTTCAAAAATTCGACTGTCGATATTTCCTCTACCGTCACGTCATCAAGGTGAAAGCGGAGGTAATGGGTGTCAGCTACACCCGAGCGTACCTCCATACAAAATAGGGGATGGGCCATGGCCGCAGCCTGGGTTTTGGAAATAATGTCTGCCAGAGGAGAAACGAGCAGCTCATCTGCTGCAATATCAGCGCAAAAGAGCTCGAAGTCATCCCACAAGTCGGAATGGATAAAAAGAGTCCTATGGCTCTCATGGTAACGATCCAACAGCATAGACACCTTGTCTTTGTTTTCGCCAACGAATTCTATTAGTGTCTCAATCAGCATTTTTTCTCCTTTCTTCAGGTGTCTGTCTATTGAAGCATTGAGCTTACTTCCTTTATCGGTCTTTTTTATTATAGATAAAATAAACTAAAAGAGAAAACATGATTTTTTTGTTTCTCCTAATCCTATTGTTGAAATTTGCACTTAAAGCAGAATGAGGCTATATTATAAATCCTGCAACCGTTGGTGCCTTGCCTATCCGGAAAGACGATGCAGCCAACCCTCCAGAACCCGGCAAGGGGGTTCTGTTTTTAATCATCGGGAA
>JAUWDC010000037.1 GCA_030608985.1 Desulfobia sp.
ATCAATTCCATATGGACAGAACACGGAGCAGCGACGACACTCAGTACACTGATATGAATACATGAACCACTCTTTCAGGACGCCAACGGTCATGGGTCTGCCGCCGGCCAGCTTGCCGAGCAGTTTCCCTGCAGTGGTAAAATCGTTTCGATACACAGACCTGAGAAGCTCTGCCCTCAGAACCGGCATATTTTTCGGATCACCGGTTCCCAGGAAAAAGTGACACTTGTCAGCGCAGGCTCCGCAGCGGACACAAATGTCCATGAAAACCTTCAGAGAACGAAATTTATCAAGCCGCTCCTTCAGACCATTTAGTATAATTTCTTCCCATCCCTCCGGGAGCTTCCAGTCATCGTCCTCCGGGGTCCACTCGCGGGGATTGGGAAATTTATGGTATTCCACCATGCTCTGTTTTGCAGGATAGCAGAAATTGCCTTCCTTGAAGTGCACAGGAACGTCCATCCACTCCTTCTTCGGGATGGCACCCGTCATAAGTGACGGCTCTCGTGCAACATTCACACGTAATTCTTCAACTGTTGGTATTGCCATCGTTATTATTCCTTCTCAACTGGGATGCCGGCTTCCTTCATGACATCTCTGAATTCATCCTCATAATCCGCATAGGAATGCGGCTTAATGTTCGGATCGTTCCATGGGTTGATATGCCGTACAGATCTACTGTTATTTGACATATTCCTGGTCGGGCTTAAAAATACACCACCCATGTGCATCAATTTACTGAATGGGAAATAAATCAGCAGAACGCAGACAAGTAGTACATGTACAAAGAAGATTGGATGAATACCTGCCGGAAGTGTTGGTGACAATGATGCTATGCCGACAGTAAGCTGTTTGATTGCTACGACATCCACGCGGAAATAAAAACGCATAAGTATGCCGGAGAGACCAATGGCAAAAATCAGAAAAAGCGGAAAATAATCGGCGGCCAGCGAGATATAGCGAACCTGGCTCGACATGATGCGACGCAGGAATAGAAATCCGACAGCGGCCAGCAGAATAACGTCCGTCTGGTACATTGTCGGTGCGCCGATTTGCAGTATACCATCAAAAAATTCTGTGATAGCAACAAATGACGGGACAGGTTCTGTGAAGAGGCGCAGGTGACGAATCACAATGATAAGAAATGAATAGTGAAACAAGATGGCAAACAGCCACAGCCATTTGGATGATCCGTACGCCAGTTTCGGACCGTCATGCACCTCCGCTTTGGTGTTACGGAACAGAGACCTGAAAGCAAAGACTTCCAGGATCATACGCCCTATCACCTCTAGTTTGTTGTTGGGACAATCAAGCCTGTCCTGTTTGATCCAGTCCAGGGACTTTCCCTGTCCGCAAGTGGTTGGAATTCGGAATGGTACCGGCGATTTTGCCCAGTGCAGAACGCGATTGACAAAACCCACGACAAACACAGCGAATGCCAGATAGGGCAGCACTACCCCAAACAGGTACTGCAGGCCCGTCACCTTTCCACCAAGATAAGCAACCACGGACACGGCCAAGATTGCAAGAAAGGGATACAGGATTCTCATTTACTGTTACCTCGCCTCTAAAGTGTGATATATTCCACTGCAAGCCCTATGCCTGCAGTGGGTCCGGCATTAACGATCTGAAGAGGAAGCAGTTCCTCTCTCTCCCTTAACAGAACGCCCTGCTAATATTACTTTTTTAATACCTTGATGTCCGTTGCTTCCTGAACCTGCTGTTCCTGATCTTTTTTCATCATTGCCGAGAGGCATACAGCACCATCGAGTCTTCCGGTTGAGAGCTCACTCACTCTCACCTTGTAAATCTGCTCTCTACTCGCCATGAACATATCAAAAACAGCCAACGCAGCCGCATCAACCCTGGCATCAAATGCCAGCCACTCTTCATATAATTCGGTCTTTTTCCCTTTTTTGAGGCTCGCCTCTCGAACAATCTTTTTCAACTGAAAGACAAAGGAGACAGCGTCTGATGCAGATATCTCCTGAACCGCCCGCAACTTGATGAGCTGACCCAGGGCAGGTGTTTCCACCTCCTGGTCCCCGGCATCACAAATCACATCAAAAAGCTCAGCGAGGCCTGCGTTAATTTTGTGCCCCATGGGGTTGGCAAACTGGTCTTTCTGCCTTTTAAAAATATGGATAGTTTCAGGAGCAAATTTTTCAAGGAGACAATCCTCCCAGTGTGATAAAATTACTTTCCTTTTATCTATCAGCAGCTTGTCTAGTTGCATTTTTTCACAAAATTCCAAAGAGTTACAGCCCATACACCCTGAAAGATGAATGACCATTCATATTACTGACCACGATGGTTATCACATTTGGATACAATTTTCAACGAAAAAATGTAACTATTCAGCAGCACTTCATCTGTGTCCGATCAGCCTTGCTTACATAGATTCACTATAGCTCTCAAGCCTGCTTGAACACATCTAAAGCACTGCTGAACAGTTACAGTAGGTGCTTAGCGAACTTTTGAGTTTTTCGCTGAATCATTGCGTAAAAGTATGGATATTCCTAGAGGGAAGTCATAGGAGAAATGACCTGCTTGTTCAAAAAGATACTTTTTATCCCAGCACTGCGCGGATTCTTTCCATTGCTTTCTGAACATTTTCATAGCTGTTAAAAGCGCTTATGCGAATATAGCCTTGCCCGCACTTTCCAAAGCCGGCACCCGGGGTACATACCACTCCAGCCTTATCAAGCAGCATATCGAAAAACTGCCAGGAATCCTGCCCGCCTTCAATCCAGATATAGGGAGAATTCTCACCCCCCACATAACTATATCCCAGAGCAGCTATTTCCTTTCTGATCAAATCTGCGTTCCGCATGTAATAGCCAACAAGATCTCTCACCTGTTTTTTCCCGTCTTGACTATACACCGCCTCAGCAGCTCGCTGGACAGGATAGGAAACACCGTTAAATTTTGTACAGTGCCGGCGGTTCCATAAAAAATGCAGATCCTGTCTGTTACCCTGTGAATCATAGGCGCGACATTCTTTTGGGACAACCGTATAGGCACAGCGAGTTCCTGTGAAGCCTGCATTTTTGGAAAAACTTCGGAACTCTATTGCCACCTCTTTGGCACCATCAATTTCATAGATAGATTTGGGTAACGAATCATCGCGGATAAATGCTTCGTAGGCCGCATCAAAGAGAATGAGCGCCTTGTTGTCTCGGGCATACTCTACCCATTGTTTGAGTTGTGCCTTTGAAATGGTTGAACCGGTGGGATTATTAGGAAAACAAAGATAGATCAGGTCAACCTGCTCAGAGGGCAGGTCCGGTACAAAATTATTCTCCTTGGTGCTATCCAGGTAAACAATGCCACCATATCTGCCCCCTTCAAACTCCTTCGTTCGCCCTGCCATGACATTGGTATCCAAATAAACAGGGTAGACCGGATCAGGTAAAGCTACTTTTGCATCTGATGAAAAAAGCTCCTGGATATTACCCGTATCGCATTTTGCACCATCGCTGACAAAGATTTCCTCTGCCGTGATATCTGCACCTCTGCTCCGAAAGTCGTTTTCAGCTATTGCCTCACGGAGAAAGGCATACCCCTGCTCAGGCCCATACCCTCGAAATGAGCCATCTTCAGCCATCTCGTCTACGGCCCTATGAAAAGCTTCAATACAGGCCTTGGGCAACCCTTTGGTTACATCCCCTATCCCCAGCCTGATTATCTCCCGGTCAGGATTTTTCTCCTGAAAAGATACGACTCTTTGGGCTATATCAGAAAAAAGATAGGATGCCTGAAGTTTTAGGTAATGCTCATTTATTGTAATCATCAATACGCCTATATTTTATAGTTAAAAGTTTTAAGTTTTAAGTTGACGGATGGGACGGATAGATCTTTTCCCGATCAGGAATACGTAAGCGAAAAGGGACTATAAATCAATGCGATTCCACTGTCAATTGTGGAGCGAGGCGGAACAACTAAGCAGTTGTGTCCAGTAGGATGCCGGCCTCCTGCTGGAGATTGCAGATACGTTCGGGAAGTTCTTAGAGCTCTATTGCCATTCCTTCACGGGCAAAAAATATCTCCGTTGGACCGTATTTCCCGGGCTGGCAATACATTTCGGTCAACTGGTCCAACTGTTCATCAGTACGTAACGGGTCATGATGAAAAAGGGCCATCGATTTTACACTTACACGATTCGCAGCTGGGCACACATGTTCAAAATAAGAATGTCCCCAGCCATACTTATCGGGGATATATTCATCTTGAGTGTACTGGCTGTCCTGAACCAACAGATCCGCTCCCGCTGTAAAATTTTCTATTGCCTGATTCTGTTCCTGGGCCACAAGTTCGCCCTCACTGGCCATTAATTCATCATACGAGGGATCATCAGGATCGGTAACAAACAGGTTGCGAAAAGGTTCTGTATCATATGTTGTACACAACACCTTCCCCTTATACTCAAATCGATAACCAAGGCAGAGTATGGGATGATTTAAAATCTTGGTGGTGAGCTGAATACCGTCTCCCAGGTCCAACTTTTGCTCTTTGAGTGGAACATACTCAATCTCTGCTCCCAACTCCTCTTCGCGCACAGGGAAATAACGGTAAGAGAGCTGACCACCAACAATTTTCTCCAAGGGGTCTTCTTCGTAAGAAACAGGCCCATATACTTTAATTTTCGTTCCAGGCACATAAATCGGTGTAAAAAAGGGGAAACCCATGATGTGATCCCAGTGGGTATGCGAAAGAAAAATTTCTGTCCGCATAGGCCCCTTGGGGAGATCATGCCCCATCATAAAATTTCCCAACTCCCTGATACCGGACCCGGCATCAATAATAATAAGACGATCTATTTCGGGGAAACGAACCTCAATGCAGGGAGTGTTCCCTCCGTACTTTACAGTCTGCGGTCCAGGACAGGGAATAGATCCGCGAACACCCCAGAATTTTACAATCATATCATTTTCTCCGACGGGTTTCTGGGTTCAAGTTTATATTAAAGTCTCTCACAGAGCTCGCAGAGACACAGAGAAAAAACCTCTGTGAACTCTGCGCCTCTGTGAGAAATTTTCATGCTCCGTTGTGTCCGCAGGTCATGGGGTTACTATCAACCTGTAACGTGAAGAAAAACCTGCGCTTTCTCAATTTCTTCCTCCACGGTTTGAGTAAGAGCCGCCATTTGATGCCAGCTCATTTCTGTAATATCAAGTGTTTGAACAACATCAGGAATTTCCTGAAATCGATCACCCGCAGTACCGAACTCAAAAATATTAGCGAATAGATTAGCCGCAGCAACCGTATTGACCAAGTCTTTATGCTCCTGAATAATATCTTCCGGATGATGATGGTGTGAGAGGCATGCCTGAATATTTTTACTCAGCTGCCATTTCTCGGCAATCATTTTGCCTGTAATATGGTGATCAAATCCAAAAATCATTTCTTCTGCCCGGAGCAGGGAACAGCGCTGAAGGTCAGCTAATTCGAGTACGCTCTTATATTCCTCAGGAAAACAGTTTGAAAATGGGACCTTGCCAAGATCATGAAGCAACCCGGCAACAAAATACTCCTCCTGCACTGCAAGGGGAATTTTCTTTATGGCGGCAAGAGCCTTTGCTGTTACCCCGACACAGAGAGAATGGGTCCAGAAGCTATCCATGGAAAAACAATGGGATCCTTCTTTACCGATTGCATCAAGAACTGCCGTACTGATCGCCAGGTTTTTTACGGTATTCAAGCCAAGCATAATAATTGCTCGGGTAAGGGTGGTAACCTGATTTGGCAATGAGTAGTATGCGGAGTTAATGAGTTTAAGAACCTGTCCAGTCAGTACAGGATCCAGGGATATTACCCTGTTCAAATCATTTGGAGATGTATTCGGTTGATTACATACCTCCATAACCTTCATAACTGTTGTTGACAGACTGGGCATTCTGCCTATATATGTCTGAATTTCGGCTAACAGTTCTTCTCTACTTGCAGAAATCATTTGGGACCCAGAGCTCCATGATATGTTCGTAAGGAATAACATTCAGCGCTCGAAAGAACGAGCCGCCTGAATTATATTCATCATACAACTTAAAACTTTTACCTTTCAACTTAAAACTTTCACTCAAGCTACTATGACTCAAAATAACAAAAAAAAATCATACGCCATCGGCATTGATACCGGTGGTACATATACAGATACTGTACTCATCAGTACAGAAGATAAAAAAGTTATTGCAACAGCCAAATCTCCGACGACGCATCAAGATCTGAGTCTTGGCATTGCTCAAAGCCTGCAACATCTTTTCTCAGAAAGCCGGATTCACCCACATGATGTACAATTGGTGGCCGTGTCTACGACCCTGGCCACTAATGCCGTAGTAGAGGATAAGGGTGCTGATGTTGGTCTTCTTATTGCCGGCCCGACTAAACGGTTTACACTGCCTGTTGTCTCTGCAAGTTATTTGAAAGGTGGCCACAATCACCTCGGAGAGGAAACAGACCCCCTGGACATGGAAGCACTGATAGAGGCTGTGCAGGGTCTGAAGGGGCATGTGGATGCGTATGCTGTATGTGCGGCTATGAGTATAGTAAACCCAACCCATGAACAGGTTATGGCAAAAGCAATAAGCCTGATTGACCCTAAACCTGTTTTTTGCTCCCATGAAATAAGTGATCGCCCCGGCATCCAGGAAAGAGCCGCAACGTCTGTGCTCAATGCTCGCCTCATGCCTGTTATGGAGGAATTTCTAGGCGGGATGCAGGACGCCCTTGTTGCCCTTGGTCTGGCAGGAAACGTTTTTATCATCAGAGGAGATGCGACTCCCATGGCCATAACCGATACCCACAAGCAGGCTGCATCTACAGTTGCAAGCGGGCCGGCAGCAACGGCCTGGTTTGGTCTGAACTTCTCCCCTGCTGCCGATGCCCTTATTGTTGATGTTGGCGGCACAACGACAGACATAACGATGATACAGGACTCAAACCCGGTAATGGACAGGGAGGGGAGCCTGATAGGTGAATGGCATACACAGATAGATGCTGTGAAGATGTTCACTGTGGGGGCCGGAGGAGACAGCCATGTCCTCCTTTCTCGAAAAAAAGAACTCCATATCGGACCACAGAGAGTCGTGCCCCTGGCAATGACCGAACTCACCCCTTCTCCTGAGTCCTGGATCGGAGAGGGACTGAGTGCAAAATGTATTACAGCTGCGGCTGATTTGACAGAGGAAGAAGCTTCAGCCAACCCCATGCTGGCCTACCTTGTCTCACATGGTCCGGCAACCCCTGAAGAATTGAAACATCATTTTGATATGGCAGAAATCACTCTTACAAGCCATCTTCAGGATTTAAATCGTCTTCAGCTTATATCAGAAACCGGCTTTACGCCAACAGATGCCCTTCATGTCCTTGGCCGGCTTAACGTCGGTAATAAAGAAAATGCCCTACAAGGAGCTCAAGTTCTAGCACACACACTTCAGCTTACAACCGAAGAATTCTGCCGGAAAGTTCTGGAAGCTCTATCTCAAAAAATTGAGGCCGCCATCCTGGACTACATCCTGAAAATCGAAACGGGAAAAACAATGAGCGGCTTTTTTCCCCATTATAGAAAAAGTGAACTATTAGACCTGCGTTTTACAACAAAACTACCGATTATAGGAATCGGCGCAGCGGCACAATACCTTTTGCCTCAAATTGCTGAACGACTTGGAACAGAAGTTATTTTTCCGGATCATTACGAGGTGGGAAATGCTTTAGGGGGCGTGTTGATGGCGATTGAAGCGAAGGTGTAAGGTGTAGGGTAGATAAAATCGTAAAAATTTGGTCGCTTCTAAGTAACAACTTTTCTGGATTCCCGCTAAAAACATGCGGGAATGACGGTATCAGTACTTGGATCGTCATCCCCGAACGTCCTTATCGGGGATCCATGTTACTTTCAAAATAAATATCGGGCCCCGGTTGGGGTGCTGAATAGTTACAAAATTTGAAATTTTAACACAAAAAGGGGACTTTGCCGCACGAGTTGTTTTTGACAAAGCCCACTGGCTTGAGGAAGGCGACTC
>JAUWDC010000316.1 GCA_030608985.1 Desulfobia sp.
GAGTCCTTCCTCCGTCAATCACAAGATCAACAGTATCTCCAAAATACATTCGCACTTCATCGGCAGTAACAGCAGGAGGCTTTCCTGAGATATTAGCACTGGTAGCAGTGAGGGGCTGGCGATAGGCTCTGACAAGGGCCATGGCCAGAGGATGAGGGGAAATACGAACGGCAACAGTTCCAGTCCCTCCGGTGAGTCTCGACGGCAAAGAAGGCAGCGCTTTGAAAACCAGAGTAAGAGGTGCCGGCCATAAGGAGAATAATGGCAAAAACAAAGAAGGGATTTCCAATGTCAAAAGGGACAGCTGTTCCTGGCTCGTAATCAGAGTGAGAACAGGTTTGGCACTGGACCTTTTTTTAATTGCAAATAATTTTGTAAGGGCCTGGGGATTAAAGGGATCTACCCCAAGCCCGTAATACGTCTCAGTCGGGAAGGCAACGACACCCCCCTGACGAATTATTTGAACGGCTTTTTTTATTTCTAACGTATCAATTATCAATTATAAATTATAAATTGTTAATTTTCCGTGCCTTTTCCTCTACCTGTTTTGCCATCTCTTCCTTAAATTCCTGCAATTTTGCAGCAAGAGACTTGTCACTGACGGCAAGAATCTGGGCAGCAAGAATAGCACCATTTTTGGCACCAGCCTTGCCGATACCCATTGTCGCAACAGGAATTCCAGGGGGCATCTGGACTGTGGACAGAAGAGAGTCCAGCCCGTTTAAAGATGAGGCATCGATAGGAATCCCAATGACAGGCAAAGTAGTATGGGCAGCCAGAACTCCTGCAAGATGAGCAGCCATACCTGCTCCGGCAATAATTACCTTCAATCCCCTCTCTCTGGCCGTTGAGGCGTATTCACAGGCACGGGCAGGCGTTCGATGGGCCGAGGCTACAGTCATTTCAAAGGAAATCCCCATAGATTGGAGAAAATCCCGTGTTGCATTCATAACAGGCAGATCGGAATCACTCCCCATAACGATACCAACTTTGGGGCCCTCCTCCTTCCTATGTAATGCCTTCTGACCGATATCCTTACGGAAATAGCAATCATCCCACTGTATCATCTTTACGGCTGTATATGCCTTATCAATAGCATCCTGTAGTGTTTCGCCAAGAGATGTTATTCCTAAAATACGACCACCGGCATTCACAATATTTCCGTCCTGGAGTGCCGTTCCCGCATGAAAAACAAAGACATCTTTTTCACCAGCTGCTGCGTCAAGACCGGTTATCACCTTTCCTTTCTCATATGATCCTGGATACCCTCCCGAAGCCATGACAACGCAAATGGTGGAGCGTGGATCGATATCCAAGGTAATTTCATCAAGCCTTTCGTCTATAACAGCTTCAAAGATATCAACAAGATCGGTATTAAGGCGCATTAACAGCGGCTGTGCCTCAGGATCTCCAAACCGGCAATTGAACTCAAGTACTTTAATTTTGCCTTCATGAATCATTAACCCCGCATACAACATACCTTTGTAAGGCCGTCCTTCCGCTTCCATCGCCTTGATCGTCGGGTACATTACCTGTTCCATAACCTGCCTGTGCATGGCTTCAGTTACCACAGGTGCAGGTGAATATGCGCCCATCCCTCCGGTGTTCGGCCCCTTGTCACCGTCAAAAACAGCCTTATGATCCTGAGAAGTTGGTAATGGCAGAACTGTTTTTCCGTCAGTAAAGGCAATAAACGATGCTTCCTCACCTACAAGAAATTCTTCTATAACAACCTGGCTGCCGGCATCTCCAAAGGCCTTCTCTTCCATGATCTGGTCAACAGCCTTTTTGGCCTCATTAATGGTCTCGGCAATGATAACTCCCTTGCCGGCTGCCAACCCATCGGCCTTAACAACAATAGGCGCTTCAATCTCATCAAGATAAGAAAGTGCCTCTCCTCGATCGGTAAAGACTTTATACGTTCCTGAAGGTATGCCGTATTTTTCCATCAAATCCTTGGTAAATACTTTACTGCCTTCGAGAATTGCCGCTTTTTGGTCCGGGCCGAAGATACGCAGTCCTTTAGCCTGAAAACTGTCTACTATGCCGAGTGTTAATGAAACTTCCGGGCCAACTACTGTCAAATCTATGTTTTCTTCCTGGGCAAAGTTAGCCAGTCCTTCAATATCAGAGGCGCTGATATCAATATTCGTGGCCATTTCTGAAATACCTGCATTTCCTGGCGCACAAAAAATTTCAGACACTTTTTTGCTTTGGGCAAGTTTCCAGACCAGGACATGCTCTCTCCCTCCAGAACCCACAACGAGTACTTTCATGTTCTCACTCCTCCCTTATTCTCTCTACTAAAAATTAAGTCTCACCTGACTCAATGGCTTACGAATTCAAATATCATACTTTTCCTACTTCATTATGATCTGTTATTCAAGCCAATTCAGACCTCGTAAAAGTATCGTCAATTCGGTGTTAAAATTTGGACAAAATGATTCGATTTTTTTCTGGAGAGTCGTAGTCTTAGGATTTAAGTATTAATAATACGCTGCTAGTATTACAGCATACAAACTGAACAGGCATATATTGATTGGATTAAGAGATTAATTTTTTTCATGAAAAATGGAATTCAGCCGAGATGGGCGAAAAGGAGATAGAGGAGTAATCAGGAGGGCATAAGGCCATGCCGCTTTCGTTCAAATACTATTCCGGGACTGGACTTAGTTTTATTGTGCCATCAGTTGTTGGTGTAGGTGGCAAAATTCTTTTACTAAGGCCATTCGGGTTTGCAGGTCGAGT
>JAUWDC010000084.1 GCA_030608985.1 Desulfobia sp.
TTAAGATAATGACAGTCATTTGTGGCAATTAACGGAATGCCAAGTTTTTTAGAAATTTCTTTTAAACCTTTATTGGCTATTGTTTGTTCCGGAATACCATTTTCCTGAATTTCCAGATAAAGTCGTCCTGGAAAAATATCATGGAGTTCCTCTGCTTTTTTCAAGGCCAATTCTTTATTGTTTGCTTTGGCAAGGAGATATGGTATTTCCCCATGCAGACAAGCTGTCATGGCAATAAGACTTTGGCTGTGTTCTTTTAGAACCTCCATGTCAATTCGAGGTTTATAATGAAACCCTTGAAGCTGTGCGATTGAAGCTAATTTTAAAAGATTTTTGTATCCTTCATAGTTCATTGCCAGCAAAACGATGTGAAATGCTGCTTTCCCAGAACTTTTTGCAGTTTTATCTCTCCGAGAGTGGGGCGCTATATAGAATTCACAGCCAATAATTGGTTTGATCCCGGCTTTTTTCGCCTTGAGGTAAAATTCAAGTGCTCCGTACATGGCACCATGATCTGTGATTGCAACACTTTCCATGCCGAACTCTTTACATTTTTCGAGTAGATCATCGATGCGTATTGCCCCGTCAAGAAGACTGTATTGGGTATGGACGTGCAGGTGGACAAAGTGTGCTGGGGGAGCTTGTTGGTCTTTCATAATTAGGAAATGTAATAAATATTAATAATGATATTTTTGTTTAAGTAATTTGATTAATTTATTGTTTTAACGCTTGTATTTGTATTTTGGCGTGGTGATGTCGCTTTGCTGTTTTACGATGAAGCTGAGCCAAGAAGGTAACTCAAAGATGAGCATAGGAAAAGATAAAAATAGTCCTGTTCAAAAGGCTTTTAAAAAATTGTATAGACAAGAGCCGTCATTTCAACCAGTTAAAGAATTTGTATAAATTCACCATGATTAACAGTAGAGAAGTATGACTCAAAAATTAATAGAATTGCCTCTGAAAAAAATCTTGATTCGTTCTACCAACTGGATTGGCGATGCAATCATGACTACTCCCGCAGTCAGGAGTATCAAAGAGAATTTTCCAGATGCTGAAGTGACCATGCTGGCCTTACCCTGGATGGCAGATGTCTTTTCTGCGAGCCCATACGTCGACAGAATTCTCTCTTATGACAAAAAAGGAAATCATCATGGATTGAGAGGTATGATGCGACTCAGTCAACAACTACACGACTGTGGTTTCGATGCGGCTATTTTATTACAAAATGCTTTTGAAGCGGCTTTCATTACTTTTCTTGCGAGGATACCTGTCAGAGCAGGGTATAAAAGAGATGGCCGCTCACTCCTTTTGAGTCATAGAGTGAAAATCCGTCAAGAAACGAGGAAGCTTCATCAGGTTTTCTACTATCAAAGACTTCTTGAGGAATTAGGACTCACTTGCGGGTCCAATGAACTTTTTCTTCAACTTCCTGAAAAGGAGAAAGAGTGGGCTATCAAATATAGAGAAAAATTTGACTCAAACATGGTAATAGGCATCAATCCCGGTGCTGCATATGGCCCTGCCAAATGTTGGCCTGTAGAAAAGTATGGCGAACTTGCCGCTTACCTTCATAAAGAAACAGGAGCCCAATTTTTAGTTTTTGGTACTGAAGCTGACATAAGAACCGGTGATGAGATTGCCGGGTATAGCAGTAAAAATATAGATAATATGGCAGGAAAGACATCTCTTGCTCAAGCTATGTCACTCATTGATATCTGCGATGTTTTCGTAACGAATGATTCAGGTCTCATGCATGTAGCAGCTGCTTTACATAAACCGCTTGTCGCAATTTTTGGTTCTACTGATCCTGTGGCAACAGGGCCTTTCTCTGAGAACGCACTTGTTTTGCAGAAGAAAATGTCGTGCCAGCCCTGTTTGAAACAGGAATGTTCCAAGGGCCATTTCCGCTGCATGCATGATATTACAGTGAGTGATGTTGCAGAATCCATATTGCAATTAACAGGGCTCACCTCTTGAACAGTCACATTACGAGGGTTTTAAAATTTTTTCATGCACCTGAACAGTTATAACATTTCAAACAAACGAATATTGATTATCAAACAGAGTTCTTTGGGGGATGTCATTCATACCCTTCCTGTTGCTCATGCGATAAAGCGTTGCAACCCCGGATGCACTATAGGCTGGATTGTCCAGAAACCATTCAAGGGGCTTCTTGAGTGTGATCCTACTGTCGATAATGTATTTCCCATTGAGATTCCGTCATCCAGTGATCCCCACGCAGGGAAATATGCATTTTTTAAAGCCTTTATGGCAACTGTTACTTGTTGGACAGGTCTCAGGAAACTTTTCCGCCGGCAACCCTATGATGTTATTCTTGATTTGCATGCTTCTCTGCGGTCTGCAATGCTCAGTTTAACAAATCCCGGAGGGTACAGGGTCGGTTTTGAAGACGCAAAGGAACTTAATCCTTTATTTCAACATCACAAAATTGTCGTTCCTAAGACTGCAGTTCATGCAGTTGACAAAAACCTCCTTTTTTGTGATTTTGTAAATTGTCCGGCGATTCCGAGAGATTTTACTCTTTATACTGATCCAAAAGACGAAGAAAATGTTGTCAATTTCTTAAAGAGATCAGGATGGGATACTGGTAAGTCCATTATTTATATAAACCCCTGTGCACGATGGACCAGTAAGTATTGGACCGTTGAGAACTGGTCGAACCTCTGTGATAAGCTTATACGTGAAACCGGCTGTATGATTGTTATGGCAGGCAGCAGACAGGACAAAACATATATTTCCACGATTGCCGGTTCGATGACTGAGAAGCCTGTTGTTGCAGCAGGGAGTCTTTCACTCCCTGAGATCGCTGCTCTTTTACACAAGTCATCCGTCTATGTTGGATTAGATTCCGGCCCAATGCATATGGCAGCGATGGCCGGTGTCCCTGTCGTGGCACTATTTGGCCCAACCCATCCTGAACGTGTCAAACCGTATGGGGTGAAACACAAGATAATTCAGAATCCTGATGTTGATTGTTTGGGATGCCGAAAGAGGAACTGCAGTGACATGTCATGCCTGCATGGAATCAGTGCCGATCGGGTATATGAAGAAGTCCTGACTTTCTTCTAACCGACAAGAAAATATTACAGGGTGATAATTCTGTCAAACGCCAACAGGCTGGGAATGACATCTTCCTCATTGTGGGGTTCCAGGGTCATAATCGGCGATAAGCCTGTACCTTTCAGATAAGCGACAAAACCTTCAAAATCAAAAACACCCTGGCCAACGGGGAGATGGGTGTCTCTGTCTCCGGTGTTGTCATGAAGATGGAGTTGCCCCAGCCAGGGTTCGAGTTCAGGGAGCCAGTCACTCCAGCTGTTTTTTGCAAATGTCACTGTGTGACCGACATCAAAACAGAACTTTGCATATGGTGAGTCGAGGGCCTGAAGTATTCCTTTAAGCTGGAGAGGAGAGGTCTCATAGGTATTTTCCAGCATGAGCGGTGTTTTATTCTTCTCGGCAATACGAAGAAGTTCCTGCCATCCCTCTAAGGAATTGCTGAACCATTTTTCCTGTTTATATCCGTGTTTATTTTCTTCAAAGCCAAGGTGGCATACGATTGACTGTGGCTGGAAAACAGCAATAAGATCAAATGCCATTCGCAATTTATTGCGGCTGGCCTTGCGGATGAAAGGGTCCAAGGCACCAATGGATAATTCGTGAAATGGTGCATGCAATGTGCAGGGCAGGGAGGCAGCTTTCAGTTTGCTGGCAACCTCTGAAAATTCTTCCAAAGAAAATGTATAGAGGATGTCACCTTCCAGGCCTATTTCCGGTTGAATTCCCAGATCGATAATTGAATCTATATTGTCTTTCAAATAATCAAACGGGGCGTTGACAAAGCAGCGTGAGGTAATGTGACTAATGTCTTCGGTAATGTCCAGGGTCATTTATTATCACTGGTCATCGGTTTTGCTTCATCGATCAGCATAATCGGGATATCATCCTTGATCTCATAGATGAGTTTACAGGCTTCACAGACCAAGCCGTCTTCCTTCTCTGTGAGTCGGACAGGTCCCTTACATTTCGGGCAGGCAAGGATATCAAGCAGTTCTTTTTTTATCATGGATATTCTCCAATATTTTGACGTATTAGCAGATAAGCGTAGACTTCGAAAAACGCTCATACACCGCGTTAATCTCTGGTAACCTATTGATATTACTGGTGGCAATAATTCAGGTCACCATTTTTTGAGAGATTGTCATATTTTCATTTGTGAAAAAGCTTTTTAAACTCTCGGTCAACTCCGGAAGTACGATACCAAAAGTACTAGATAATTTTTGACAATCCAATACTGAATATGCCGGTCGTCTGACTGGTGTTGGAAATTCCTCAGTGGGTATTGGGATAATATTTTTTACAGAAAGCGTATGTGTTTTCTTTGCCATCGAAAAAATACGATTGGCAAAGTCATACCATGTCAGAGCAGTTGAGCCGCAGCAATGATATGTGCCCCAGTTGTCAAAGGTCCCAGAGAGAATTTTACTGGCAATTACAAATAAAGCGTCTGCTATGTCGCCGGCAAAAGTAGGGCACCCCCATTGATCGTTAACTATCCGCAGTTCCTCTCTTTCCTGTCCGAGCCTGAGCATTGTTTTGACGAAATTATGGCCATGTGTCCCGTATACCCATGATGTCCTGAGGATAATATGATCGGCCAGCCTTGATCTTACTTCATTTTCTCCAGCCTCTTTACTTTGACCATATATTCCAAGCGGAGAAACGGGGCCAGTTTCTTTATACGGCCTGTTCGCTTCACCATCGAAGACATAATCAGTGGAAAGGTGGATCAGGGGAATATGCAGTTTCAGACACTCTTCCGCAAGAAGAGCAGGGCCGTGTTGATTTGCGGCAAAGGCTTTCTCGTGTTCATCTTCGGCCTTGTCAACAGCAGTGTAGGCTGCACAGTTTATTATCAGGGCAGGCTTTATTTTTTCAATAATACTAGTGACATTTGTTTTGTTTGTAATGTCTAGAGTAGACCGGTCAAAACCATGAACAATAAAATCAGTGGAAGGACTCTTTCTGACCATCTCGTGTCCGACCTGTCCATTTGCTCCTGTAACAAGAATTTGCATATGTCACACGTATTCGGGGAGATGCTCTTCTGAAATATCGTGAAGGCGGGGATATTGTGTATCTTTTTCGGAGAGAATATATTCCCCCGAAGGCCAGTGTATGTCAAGATCAGAATCTGAAAAGATAATACCTTGTTCATCGGCTGGAGAATAAAAATCGCTGCATTTGTAATTGAATGTAGCTGTTTCAGTTAAGACGATGAAACCATGTGCAAAACCGGAAGGGATAAAGAACTGTCTCTTGTTGGTGTCACTTAGTTCAACGCTGACCCATTTCCCGAATGAAGGTGATCCACGACGGATATCGACGGCAACATCAAGTACGGAACCCTGGAGTACCTGTACCAGTTTGGCCTGACCATGGGGATACTGGTAATGAAGTCCACGTAAGGTGTTTTTCGTGGAAAAAGAGAGATTGTCTTGCACAAAAGAAGTTGTAATTCCTGCTTCTTCGTATTTCCGCTTCTGGTATGTCTCCATGAAGAAACCACGGCCATCTTTAAAGACCTGTGGTTCCAGGATTAAAACCCCGGGTATTTCAGTTTGTATTACTTTCATGAAATATGATAACCTCGCGAAAAGTCGTGATCTTAATTATTGCCACCAGTAATATCAAGTGGTTCCCAGGGATTAACGCGGCGTATGCTAATACGTCAAATATCCTGCTTCAATAAATTCATTAAATAAGCACCATAGCCATTTTTCATGAGAGGGCGTGCCAGGTTTTCAAGTTGAGCGGCATCAATGTACTTCATAAAATAGGCGATTTCCTCAACACAGGCAACCTTAAGCCCTTGGCGTTTTTCTATAATTTCAATAAATCGTGCAGATTGCAGCAAGGAATCATGGGTGCCGGTATCAAGCCAGGCAATCCCGCGCCCTAATTTTTCGACGTTGAGCTCACCCTTTTC
>JAUWDC010000075.1 GCA_030608985.1 Desulfobia sp.
ATCCCCCTCAAGGGGGGACTGAAAAGAGTCCCGTTCACTCGGGGTTAGGACCTTATTTTTTCCCAGTTTATCAGGGTTATACTATGAAAGCAGGTCGTGTAGGGGAAATTACCTCCGAATCATTTCAGCAATCTGAAAGGCAAGTTCCAGACTCTGCTCGGCATTAAGGCGAGGGTCACAGTTTGTCTGGTAATTCTCAATCAGATTTTGATCGAGGATATTTCGTCCTCCTCCTGTACATTCGGTGACATTGTCTCCGGTCAACTCAAAGTGAACACCTCCAGGAATAGAACCTTCAGACCAGTGGATTTCAAAAAAGCATTGTATCTCCTGAAGAATATTATCAAAACTCCTGGTCTTGTATCCTGTTTCGGCAGTATAGGTATTTCCGTGCATCGGATCACAACACCAGAGCACCTTATAACCAGTCTGCTTGATTGCCCGTACAAGAGACGGCAGGTACTTTTCTATCTCCTTGGCGCCAAAACGGGTAATCAGAGTTAAGCGACCGGGCTCGTTTTCCGGATTCAATTTTTCAATAATCGCCCTAAGTTCATCAAGATCGTGCTTCGGTCCAACTTTCATCCCAATTGGATTGCGAACTCCCCGCAAAAACTCAATGTGGGCGCCATCAAGCTGCCTTGTCCTATCCCCTATCCAGACCATATGAGCAGAACAGTCATACCATTGGCCGGTAATTGAATCCTGTCTGGTGAGAGCTTCTTCATAGCCGAGGAGAAGAGCCTCATGGGATGTAAAAAAGGAAGCCTGGTTTAACTGGGGAATATCAGTATCGAGGCCGATCGTTTTCATAAAGTTCAGTGCCTGACCAATATTTTTGGCTAATCGTTCGTATGACCTTCCCATGGGAGATGTTTTGACAAATTCGTTATTCCAGGCATGAACACGATGCAGCGCTGCGTAGCCGCCCCGGGTAAATGCACGGGTAATATTCATCGTTGTAGCAGCAAGATAATACCCTTGCACCATACGGCTTGGATCAGGCCGCCGGGCTTCTTCTATCGGCTCCGGGCTGTTGACCATATCGCCGCGGTAACTTGCTATCTCAACACCATCGACATTTTCTGTGTCTGAAGATCGCGGTTTGGCATACTGCCCGGCCAGTCTTCCCACCTTGATCACAGGTTTGCCGCCAGCATAACTAAGGACTACAGCCATCTGCAGTATAACTTTAAGGGTCTCCCGAATCCCCGGAGCAGTGCACCGGCTGAAATCTTCAGAACAGTCCCCCCCCTGCAGGAGAAAAGCGCGTCCTTCCACGCAATCCGCCAGATGTTTTTTCAATGTACGTATTTCACCGGCAAATACCAGGGGAGGGAGCTTGGAAATAGTATCTACAGCCTTCTGATATTCACCCTGATCAGGCCAGTTTGGCTGCTGCAAAGCCGTAAAATCCTGCCAGCTTGATTTACTCCACTCAGACATTTTCACTTTCTCCAGTTATTCTTTATTTGTAAGCGTTCACAGGCACCGCATTTTCGCCCAAATAGGGCGTCCAATATAGGCCACTATAATTGACCACCCTATTTGGGCGAACCTGCAGCACCTGTGAACGCTTACCAGTTCAGGGGCAAGACGACTCAGGTGGTTCCACCCTGTGATTGGTTACCTTTATTCTCCTCTTCCTTCTGATGCATCAGGAAGGGCGCAAGGTCCACCGGCGCAGCAGACCTCAATATCATAGGCATTGAGTATCCTTAACTCTCTTTCTCTTTTCTTTTTATCATCAAAGGGGGAAAATCCCAGGCTCGCAGCCAACTTCCCGGCCTCTTCCGGGCCGAGAATCCCCTCATCAAGTCCATTCTTCAGGATATCGCCGGTATAGGTATCAAGAAGCTCTGCATCTTCACCATTGGTGACGACGGCCAATGGTATTTGATACTCATCATCCAACACCCGTGCTGCCGCTATGGCTGAACGTTCTCTGGTGACCAGAGAGCCTGGGGCATAGCGTATAATCATCATACGCCTGTCTTTGCCTTTGATAACCATGGATATCTTTGATGTGACAAACTGACTGTTATACAGAGTTTCAATTTTCCGGCCCATTTCAATATCTTTTTTCTCGTAGCCTTTTTCTTCCACCAAATAGCGGGCCAGCTTCTGCCGATACCGTTCATCATCAGTATCAACAATTGTTTCTCCTGTCACGAAATCCTTGCATGTGCCGTAAACAATATGATGCAGTGGTATATCAGCCATAATAGTTATACGAAAAAAGGGGCCCCACACGGCCCCTTTTCAACTCATTCTTTCAAGACCTAACAATTACAATTCGAGCCAGGACTCGGAAAATATATTCTGCCCGGAAAGAACCTTGTAAGTTTTGTAATGTTCCAGAAAGGTTCCTTCAAGAGTTGAAGGATCTGGATCATTACCATCCATCATTCCATGCACCAGGTCAACATACTCCTGACGCTCACCTTTACAGATAGCCATAAGTTCAGCGTCATAGGAATTGACAATGGCACTGGCCATACCGTGTTTCATCAGCATGATCAGGTAAGTACGGTCCAGATATTTTCGTAAATGTTCGGCGACACCATTGGATACATTTGACAGACCGATGGTGGACTGAGCACCGGGAGCAATATCCTGCAGCATGCTCATGAATTCAAGACCGGCCAGAGTCTGATCTGCACCAAGAGTTATAGGAGAAGCAATGGGGTCAAAGTACATTTTTTCATTGGGAATCCCTGCTTCCGTCAACGCCATCATCAAATCTACGGCAAGAGCAGCTCGCTCGTTTGAATCTCTCGGCAGCCCATCAGGGCCCCAGAGCAGGGCAACAACACCACAGCCGGCCTCGGCAGCCACCGGAATCAATGCCTCCATCCTTTCAGGACGGGCCATAATGGAGTTCAAAAGGGCATCTCCCTTATTCTTGACCGCTTTAAAACCTGCAGTCATGGCATCAACATTTGTCGTATCTAAAACCAGCGGGAGATCGCTGACCTCTTGAACAGCTTCCACTACCCAGGGCATAAGCTCTGTGCCGTCTTTTCTGGCAGGGCCAATATTGAGGTCAAGAAAAGTAGCACCAGCGGCGGTCTCTTCCTTAGCCATTTCTTTAATCGGATCGGCATTTCTCTCTTTCATGCCGGTTCCACTTTTCGTTCCCATAATATTAATACTTTCAGCGATTGCCTTTACCTTCGGGGACATGCTCACTCTCCTTAGACGTTATAATCAAGTTTGTGTTTATTAATTGAGAGCCATTCAGCTCAGCGACCATAGAGTCATAACGGCCTATAAAAATAGCGTTAAAGCCCTTTCTTGTCAAGATCAAATCATGCTCTCAACCGTTGTGCAACAATCATACATGCGATAGCTATCTTCTCTTGCAGCAGGGATAATCGACTGACATGATCTTTGTGCCGGCAGCTATCAAAAGAACCCTTGACCCGGGCATCATGACAATAGTGCATGTGCCAGCCCGCCCGTGCGGCACGCAAACAATATTCCAGGTGCCAATACTGCGCGAATTGCCCGGACACACCGCCTATTTCATCAAAAAGCCAGCGATTAATGGCTAACGGTGGCCCCAATAGCCATTCAGATTCGCCACTGCCATCTTCATTACGACCCGGCATAGGGAGCCCAGGAACAGGATCGGAACCCATCACATCCCAGAGAGAAGGAAACGCCCTGGCCACAGGCAAGACCGCGCCAATCTCATTTTTCATTCCCGGGGCGACGACTCCCGCATCAGGATTTTCATCAAGAAACTCCACGAGGCGAACAAGAGAATCAATGCCGACAGTGATATCATCACTCCACAGCGAAATATATCGCCCGTTACTGATTGCCATTGCCTCTCCAAAAGCAGACGCAAGAGAACTGCCGGCATCGATCTCCACCAGGTTCACCGTGCTGAACTTCTTGATTACTTCGAGAGAGCTCTTTTCTATTGAATAACGATCAACAACGATTATCTCCATGGAGAGATAATCGTCAGTCTGGCTGACAGATGACAAAAAGCGTTCAAGAATCTCCGGGCGATTCGCTGTTGGTGCAACACACACTGAAAGGTCCGGAGTGATATTCATTTATTCCTATTGGTCTGTGGCAAATTTCTTCTCCATAGATGGGAAAAGACTCATATCAGTATGGGGCAGAAACAGGGCGGCCATATAATGATTCATAAAATTTGAATTTTCACTAAGTTCCATGTTGGTCATTAATGAGCGAACCTGCAACCGTTCCATGAAGCGGACACGGTCAGTAAGACTGATTTGGGCTCCTAATAATGAGGCATTTCCCAGGTAATAAAATTTATCCCGGTCAATATCAGGAAGCATACCTATACTGATTGCCCTTTCCAGATCTATATACGCACCGAAGTTTCCTGCAAGTATAACCCGGTCAAGATCAACGAACGACAGGCCAACCGAATCCAGTAGAGTCTGGTATCCAGCATACATGGCCCCTTTAGCTCGAATAAGATTATCCAGATCCACCTCTGTGACAACAATGTCCTCTCTGGTTAATGACTCTTTCCCCCAGACAAGGACATACTCATACCCATCTTCCCCCTGGCGGACCCTGGGATGGTCGATCTTCCGATTAAATTTACCCTGTTGATCAATGACCTTGGCCTCAAGAAGCTCTGAGACAATGCTGATCAGGCCGGAACCGCATATTCCCCGTGGCTTTGACTGGCCAATGGTAACAATCATCGGCTCATAGGTTTCCGGATGAATATGAAAATTTTCAATGGCGCCATTGCTGGCACGCATTCCATATTTTATGCCACCACCCTCAAAAGCCGGCCCGGCAGAACAGGCCGTACACATCATCCAGTCCTGATTTCCCACAACAATTTCACCGTTGGTGCCAATGTCAATAAACAGAGTGAGCTCCGGACTTTTGTACATCCTGCAGGCATGGACTCCGGAAACAATATCACCTCCAACATAACTGGCAATGGCGGGATACAGAAAAAGGCGCACTGAGGGATGTGCCATAATGCCAAGCGAGGCAGCCCGGGTTAATGGGAACTGGCTGCATACCGGCACATAAGGAGCCTCCCTTAGATACTTAGGATTAATCCCCAGAAACAGGTGGGACATTACTGTATTGCCGGCAGCCATAATATAGCTGATGTCACTTGGACTAATCAGCTGCTTCTTACATATGGACTGGATAATTTCATTAATAGTATAGACAACCCGGTCCTGAAGCCTTTTCAAGCCCCCTGGGCGCTGGGAATAAATAATACGTGAGATAACGTCCTCACCATAGCGAATCTGAGAGTTGTAAGCAGAGGATTCGGCAAGCACTTTCCCTGTATTCAAATCAATGAGAATGCCCCCTAATGTTGTTGTTCCAATATCCACAGCCAGCCCATAGAGCCGATCCGTTGTGTCTCCCGGCTCCACGGCAATGATTCTGTTTGGCTCTTCAGGAAGCTTACAGCGCAAGATAATGACGGTAACCTCCCAGTTTGCTTCCCGCAAAGTAGTGGCCAGTTCCTGGAGCATCTCGGGATGATCATACGTTATGGCTTTGTTCTCGCCGCCACAACTCTTCTGCAAGGCACGTTGAAGGCGCTGCAGGTCTGCTGTGTTGTCTTCCGATGTGGGAGGATCCAGTTTGATGAAACGTTTTTCAACAGGAGGATTGATAGTCCATGTCCCGATGAGCTCGTCCAGAGACCTGGCTGATATAGCCCGAGTTGTGATAGGTTTCCGCTTGAGGACTTTGCCTTCCTTGTTCACCTCTTCCGGAATCTCCACCACCATGTCGGAAATAACAGAAGTCTGACAGGCCAATCGTATGCCCTGTTTATACTCGTCGGCTTTCAGGTTCTGGGCCTGCTCTGAAGAGAGTTCCCCCTCTTTTATTTTCACCTTGCATTTGCCGCACACTCCATCACCGCCGCAATAGGCATGAATATAGACCCCGGCCTTAGCTGCAGCGGCCAGCAAATTTTCTCCTTGCTCAACGGCAATCTCTACATTATCCGGCAGAAAACGTACTACATTTGTCATATTATATTTCCTTATGAATGCTTGATTTTCATACACTCCGCAACATATCAGGAAGTTGCCGCTTGTCAAGATTTGATGGGAAAATTCACTTGTCATCGCAAAGAACTCACGGTATATAATTACGTTACTCTGATTAAAATAATTACCACTTTCGTAAAGTTAAAAAAGATGCCCTCGCAAAAAAATCATCGCTCGTAATGTTGAAGATGGCTAAGTTAAAACTTTGATACACATAAGGAGAGAACAGATGGCAGGAGATAACGTGACACACGTAACAGATAGTAATTTTGATCAGGAGGTCCTCAAGTCGGACCTG
>JAUWDC010000090.1 GCA_030608985.1 Desulfobia sp.
AGAACGGGTTTGATAATTTCGTCCATCACGGCTTCACGTAATGCGGCCGTAGAAATATCATCACTGTGTTGAGTTGAAAGCACAACCGCATCAATTCCTACGGGCTTATGGTCTTCGTAACGAAATGTCACCTGACTTTTGGCATCCGGACGTAACCATGACAGCGTGCCATTTTTACGAACTTCCGCCTGGCGTTTGACCAGTTGATGCGCATAGGTAATTGGGGCGGGCATGAGCACGTCGGTTTCATTGCTGGCATAACCGAACATCAAACCCTGATCGCCCGCTCCCTGTTCGTGATCTTCTGTATCGTCCACGCCCATAGCGATATCGGCAGACTGCTTATCAATAGAGGTCAGCACCGCGCATGATTCCCAGTCAAAACCCATTTCAGAACTATCGTAACCAATACGTTTAACCGTTTGACGCACTACATCCTGCATATCGACCCAGGCATCGGTGGTAATCTCGCCGGATATAACCACCATGCCTGTATTGACCATGGTCTCGCAGGCAACACGTGCGGCGGGATCTTCCTGAAAGATAGCATCTAGAATGGCGTCCGAAATCTGATCGGCAACCTTGTCCGGATGACCTTCAGATACTGATTCGGAGGTGAAAAAATAATTCGGCATGATTGGTTATCCTTGTTGTTCTTTGGTGATTACTATTCAGCGATGTTGTTAATTATTTACTCAGGCTGAACAATTACGAAAAAATGCCTAAAGTGCCCTAAAGTTTTAAGTGCCTAAAGTTGCGGAAGCTAATATAATCAGATTTTCCCTTAACTTTAGGCACCTTAGTGCACTTTAAACTTTAAGTACTTCATTTTTAACTTGTCAAAAACAAAAAAAGGAGTTGTCTCTGGTTTCAGACAACCCCTTTGTACAATTCTGGTGACCCCAAGGGGAATCGAACCCCTGTTTTCGGCGTGAGAGGCCAACGTCCTAACCGCTAGACGATGGGGTCTGAAGTGAATTAATTCTTTTAATTGATACGAGTGATTTTGTCAAGAATATTGATGAACCCGCAAAAAGTTGTGATTTAAATTATCGCCACCAGTAATATCAACTGGTTACCAAAGATTCACGCGGCGTATGAGTGCTTTTTACGAATACGTCAATATCGATTAGCCACCAACAATCTCTTTCCCGAATTGTTCCGCCCGTTCCAATTCATCAGCAACGTTTGAGACTTCACCTCTTTTATCCATGCCTCTGACTAGAAGAGAACCGCTGTACTCGGCATCAACAGCGTCAAAAAAATAGGTGGCGGTCAACTCTGCCCCTTCAAACACCCTTTCCCCTGTGGTAGCAGCCACAGAAAGCAAATATCCTTTCCTGCCCGACTGACCTTTCCCAACACCTTTGCCAAGGAGATACTTCCTGCTCCACAATGCCTGAATTCGATCTACAAAGGCCTTAGCCTGGGAGGTTATTCCATAAAAATAGATCGGAGAAGCAAGAATAATACGTTGTGCCGAACCAATTTTATCATACAATATGGTCATATCATCTTCGATGACACATTTTCCTTCCTTGGAACATCCTCCACACCCTATACATGGTGATATGGTCAAGTCACAGAGTCTGATAATGTCAATGCTCCCACCAGCTTTTTTCACACCACGAGCAACTGCATCGAGCAAAACTTCGGTATTTCCTTTTTTGCGGGGAGAACCATTAAACGCAATAACCTCAATCATCACTTTCTTCCTCTGCATCTCTTCAGTAGCACCTCATCTTTGCCCATTTAGGCCTTCTTACATAGCACAGGTAAGCAAAGCAAAGCAGAGACTCCGAGTATGCTGCGAAGACCTAAATGAACAAATCTAAGGCACTTCTGAAGAGATACGATCTGCAGTTTATGGTATTTTTTCAGCCTACGCTAAATAGTTACCTTCCTCTTCCGTAAAATTGAATTTCCTGTCTCAGATCTTCTGCGACATCATTTCGTAAAAATTCCGGGGCACAGCGCCATATCCAGTTCCCTGAACTTGTGCTGGGAGTATTCATTCGACAGTCACTCCCGAACCCAAGAACGTCCTGTAGGGGTATGACAGCCAGTTTTGCCACTGAAGAATAGGCAAGACGAATGAAGTCTTTATGTATAACAGTCCCGTCGCAGTTCGCATAACGTCTTAATCGATTCTTGCTTTCCTGGGCTACGTTTTCATCAAGATACCAGCCGACACTCGTGTCATTATCGTGGGTGCCGGAGTATACAATACAGTTTGTGGTTTCAAAATTATGGGGCAGGTAGAGATTATCCGCATCAGAATCAAAGGCAAATTGCAGAATTTTCATACCGGGATAGCCAAGGCTGTCACGCAGTTCCAGCACCTCTGGAGTTATTGTCCCCAAATCCTCGGCAATAATTTCAAGACCACTGATTTCAGAGGCAACCTGATCGAAAAAAGATTTACCAGGGCCGGTTATCCATTTGCCATTCACCGCAGTTTTTTCAAAAGCGGGTATTTGCCAATACGATTCAAATCCGCGGAAATGATCGATACGAACAACATCTACCAGCTCAGACAGCATCGTAAACCTCAGTTTCCACCATGTATACAGCTGTTTATTTGCTCTTTTTCCTGTGCTCCAAAGATACAGGGGGTTACCCCAACGCTGCCCTGTTTTGCTGAAATAGTCCGGCGGCACTCCTGCCACATGAAGGGGCTGAAGCGTCTTTCTATCAAGATCAAAGCAAGATTGATTCGCCCACACATCAGCACTGTCCAGACCGACATAGATCGGAATATCTCCAATCAGTCTTATCTCAGCATCAATAGCATGCTGACGAAAATGATCCCATTGCCTGAAAAAAACAAATTGAACAAACTTATGATAGCTAATACGGTCTCCCAGCTTATCTCGTGAAGCAGCCAGGGCTTTTGCATTCCGTGATGCAATACCTTTAGGCCAGCGAAACCAGGGCTTCTGCCCATGGTGCTCTCTCAAACTCAGATAAAGAGCATAATCATCGAGCCAGGAATGAGATTTACAAAAAGCAAGATAATCCTGTTGCAACTCATCTGTTTTTAGAAATTTTCGATATGCAGATTGCAACAGATTGTTTTTGAATTCAGTAACTGCCGAAAAATCAACAGCATACTCGGGAAAAGATGGAACATCGTTTAATTCTACATTGTCAATCAAGCAATCTGAAACAAGTTGTAGTGGGCTTATAAGAAGAGGATTCCCAGCCATTGCCGAAAGAGTCATATAGGGAGATTGACCAAAAATATCCGCACCTGGACCGGTGGGAAGGAACTGCCAGCAGCTTTGCCCTGCCTTCTTTAAAAAACTAAGGAAATTACGGGCGGATTCAAGATCGCCAATACCATATGGACCTGGTAACGAGGTGATATGTATCAGTATTCCGCCTGACCGTGTCATTTTCATTAAAAAACCTCTTTTATTAATTGTATCGCAGACTTCGAAAACACCGATCTACTGTGTCGTAGCATATTCGCAATGCAAATAGCGCTCTTTTAGGGCAAATTCTACTTGATTAATCAAACTGCCATGTGTATATTAAGCAGTTTTCGTGCAAAACATTTACCGACCGTCTCATACGATTGAATAGTATTCTGACCCCGAGAAAACAGAATAAGTGCCTTAACAGTAGATGTAGATAGCGAACGAAGAGAGACCTTCGACTATTTTATTTCAAAAACAATTTTTTTATTTCTTGTTATTTTTTTACACGAAATAAGCTTTAAGGCACTAAAAAATAACAAAATAGCTGTTTTGACGGGTAGTCACAATAAAATCTTTTCTGCCCCTGACAACTTTACAACCCAGGAGAGACTAACTAGTGCCTTCTAAATTACAGACTAAGCTGCTAAAAGCCAGTAACAAAACCGGCTATATCAGTATTGAAGTCCTCAATGATCTAATTCCCGAAGACAAAGATGCAACATATATTGATGAAATACTTGATTTTCTGATTGAAAACAAGATTGAGATTGCGAGCAAGGAGTTTATAGATAAAAAAAGTCCTGGCAAAGGAAAATCTTCAGATGATGAAGGACAGGAAGAAGAGCCTGACAACATTACAAAAAAAGCTGGCGGTGATAAAGATGAGGTCCAGGAGGTTGAAGAAACAACAACCACCTATCTCCGTGAGATGGGTCGTTTTGACCTTTTAACCCCTGAAGAAGAAGAAAAATATAGCAAAACCATACGAGAGGGGTTTGACTCCATAATAAGAACAATCCGGACTGATGATTCAGGTGTCACCGAAATCGATCTGCTTGTTGAACGCATAGCGCTCTGGGAAAAAAGGGACCCTATCCTTAAACCGAAGAAACAACACCTCAATTATATGGTTCGCACTGTTCATGCAGTATTTGTCGAACATCCGGATATTGCTTCTTTGCAGCAGGGTCTCTTCCGTATAGATTTATACACTCGCTCCATTGAATCAGCCAAAAATGCCATGATAAAGGCAAATCTCAGGCTGGTGGTTAGTATTGCAAAACGATATATGCATCAAGGGCTGAGCCTGGCCGATCTTATCCAGGAAGGAAATCTTGGCCTGATGCGGGCAGTATTTCGCTTTGACTACAAAAAAGGCAACAAGTTCAGCACGTATGCCAGCTGGTGGATCAGGCAGGCCATTACCAGGGCAATCCTTGACAAAACTCGAACAATCAGGCTTCCTGTTCACTTTCTTGAACTCCGCAGCCAGTTTTTTAAGGCCTTTTATTCTCTCCTGAAAGAGCTCGGCAGGGAACCCACACCTGTTGAAATCTCTGAGAAGACCGGCCTCCCGATGGATAAAATTCTTGCCATCCTGGAAGCATCACGTGAACCAATCTCACTGGAAACACCAGTAGGAGATGACGACAGCACTTTGGGTGACTTCCTTGAAAATCAAGAGTCCATATCCCCATACGAAGCTGTAAAAAACCATGAACTTTCAGACAGGGTAACCACAATTCTTGCCACACTGAGTCCCCGGGAAGAAAAAATCATTAGACTTCGCTTCGGCATAGGTGAGAGTGCGGAATACACCCTTGAAGAAATTGGCAAACGCTTTAACGTTTCAAGAGAGAGAATCAGGCAGATAGAGAAAAAGGCCCTGAATCGGCTGCGGCATTCCAGCAGACGTGAAAAGTTAAAATATTTTCTTGACTAACATTTGGACCGTTGCCGAATATTTACCTCCAAGCTGAGAGGAATAATTCCAGTATCGGTCTCCTTTGCGACAGGGATAGCTTTTTCTACACTCCTTGCTATCCCTGTTCATATTCTGTTACTCCTCTCTTTCACCCTATCCATTTGCATATACTTATCCTGGCGGCATAATCGAAGAGCTGCGTATCTTCTCCTTCTTCCTTTTTTTCTTGTCGTTGGGCTACACCATGGCTCACGCCCCATGGTTTTCCTTGAAAATCCATACCATTTGCACAATCTACTTACAGAACGTCAAGAAGTAACGCTTCACGGTGTCCTCGTCACCAGTCCATCTATTGACAGGGAAAAAACCCGTCTACTGCTTGAGGTCAACGCCCTTCTCTTCTCTGACACAGACCTAAATGATCACGTACCAATCATAAAAAATCTTGACGATAAAATAACTCCCCACGGTTTCATCAAGTCGTTTGGACGCATACAACTTGCCATGAAAGGCTCACCTCCTGGCTATTTGACCCCTGGCGACCAACTCCTCATTCGGGCAACAGCATCTTTACCTACACGATATGGAACACCAGGAACTTTTGATTATCCTGCATTCCTGGAGAAAAAATCCATCTCTGCTACCGGCTGGATACGTTCACCTACTCACATTGCCAAAGTCACACCTGACGACCCGCAGTCTCTATTTCACAGACTGCGCTACGGCCCGGAAAAAATACGGTATAGCA
>JAUWDC010000288.1 GCA_030608985.1 Desulfobia sp.
GCTGATCTCCAGTCTCGAATGGGGGCAATGGTATTCATTGCATCCTGGTTGTCTATCCGGCCAAGGCGATCATGGATTAACTGCCAGACGCATTCCACTTCCGGATTGATTTCACAATGTCCGTCAACAGAACCGCCGCAAGGGCCGTTCATCAGGCTTTTGGCGCAGCGGGCAACAGGACACAGACCAGCAGTCAGGTGTAATACACAATCACCACAGCCGGCACACTGTTCGGTCCAGATACCCTGATCGGCAGAACCGCCGAAGAAGCTTGTATTTACCGCCGGGTACACTTTCGTTTTCGAGCGAAGGTTGGCAATAAAGTTGACTCCAACTCCACAGGCCATGGAAACAATGGAATCATACTTGCCTTTCCACTGATCGATAGCGTCTATATATTCACGGTCACACTGGCGGACAAGGGTCCCTTCAATGACCTTGACTTTTTTGCCTTGTTTTTTCATGCCAAGACGAATAAGAGATGCTAAAATTTCAACCTCACGCTCTCCTCCTGCTGAGCATACCGTAACACAGCCACGACATCCCAGTACCAGGATTTTCTTGGCATCTTTCACCATATCGAGAATTTCATTAACTGGTTTACGTTCGGCAATAATCATTTTGAATCTCCCTTGAACGGACATGGACCTAAGGCGGTGATCCGTTTATTCATCTCTTGAGCAGCCTCAACAAATTCCGGGTGAAAACCTCTTTCCGTGTGAAACATTTCAACCCGCTCAGGCTCGACGGACAACTCGATCAAGGCCTGCTTCACAGCAGCAACTTTTTTTGCAGCCCGTTGGCTTCCTTTAACATTGTGACATTCATCGGGGGGGCAGCCAACAAAATAGACACCATCAGCACCATCCTCAAAAGCCTTTAAAAGAGTACTCACCTGTAATTTCCCGCCGCAAACCAGTCGGTTCAGGGTAACGTTATCAGGCATGCCGTCCTGTTTCAGGCCTTCTTTTCCTTCTGCAATTGTTTGCTGGGAGGTGTAATGGCAACAGAATGCTTGGATGTTTGGGGTGAAGCTCATATTTGTCTCCCTCTTCGAGAAAAGTCTAATTACCGCAAGCGGCAATCAGTTTTTCGTCTTCTGATACATTTAGTTTAATAGCCTGGGCAGGACATTCTCCTACACAGATACCGCAGGCCCGGCAGTCTTTGATGTCTATAGTGGCTACACCCTGATCATCAATTTTCGGAATCTCCCAGGGGCAGACTCGGACACATGTAAGGCAGGAAACGCATAAATCTCGCTCAACCCAGGCGGATTTGCCTTTGTCAAGCATGTCCTGTTCAGTGATAATGCCTTCAGCAAAAGCCATCTCCCTGAGTGCAGACATGATGTCGGCAAAGCGAACATCCTGGGGACAGACAAAAATACAACTGCGACAGGAGGAACAGAACCACAACAGATCTGAATTAAGAAGCCGATCCTTGAGTCCCATACGTATCATATGGATCATTTTTCTCGGATCGAAATCAGGGATGGCCTGGGAGACAGGGCAAATACCACTGCATGCTCCGCAGGAAAAACAGCGATTGAGATATTCTCCACCAGGAAGTTTCGTTATCTCAGCGCCAAACGAGGGATTAATTTCTTTGTTTGTTATGCCCATATGTTCCCCTAATGCATGTTGAGTAAATGAATAAAGGTAAAATGACAGCTAAAATCAAACAAGGGTCAATGCTACCTAAAAGGTGGATATTTGTCAACGATGATGACCCTTTTTGGGAAGAAAAAAGGGATAAATGTTGATTTTTAGACCAAGAGGCGAAATTCTCCTTTGCCTAGCAGGTCGTGGAGGTGAAGAATGCCTACAAGTTGACCCAATGTGTTGCAAACCGGGAGAATAGTCACTTCATAGCGCTGCATGATGCTGAGGGCATCAGCGGCCAATAAATTTTCATCAATTGTTTTTGGACCAGGGGTCATTACATTACCCGCAAGCTGTTGTGTCATATCTGCCGATTGGCTGACAAGACGACGGATGTCGCCGTCAGTTATGATGCCGATTACACGGCTGTCTGTACCGCAAATGAGAACAGCTCCAATATTTTTTTCATTGAGGGCTGTCACTGCCTCGACAATTGTTGCGTTTTCTTCTACTTTCGGGATTTGCTCTCCGGTGAGCATGACCTCATGGACCTTTACTTTAAGTCGTTCTCCAAGGCTGCCGCCAGGGTGGATTTTGCGAAAATCGCTGGCAGCAAATTTCTTCTTATCCAGAAGTACTACTGCTAAGGCATCTCCCAGAGCCAGTGCGGCAGTTGTGCTTGCTGTGGGGGCCAGGCCGAGGGGGCATGCTTCCCTAGGTACGGCAGCACCGAGCACTACATCAGCATCGTTGGCCAATGATGAATTCTTATTGCCGGTAATGGCAATGGTTTTAATACCGCGTTTTTTGAATGTCGGCATCAGCATTGAAAGCTCGGGTGTCTCGCCGCTATAGGAAATGGCTAGTACCACATCGTTTTGATCGACGATACCCAGGTCACCATGCATGGCTTCGACGGGATGGAGGAAAAAGGACGGGGTTCCTGTGCTGTTTAAGGTGGCGGATATCTTTTGCCCAATGATACCGGATTTCCCAATGCCGGTAATGATCAATCGGCTTGGGCAGTTCATAATAAGAGAGATGGCCCGGTCAAACTCAGGGCCAATCTGGTCTATCAGGGAAGATATACCTTCCGCCTCAATCTGTAATACTTCTTTTGCCAGGGTAAGAGACATGGTGCCTTGTTGATTATTCAGTTGCCATTGAGTTTATATGAAAGTCTCTTGCGGAGACACAGAGTTCACAAAGTTTTTTTCTCCGTGCACCCCAAGGGCATTCGGAGTCTACGCTTACCTCTTTCAGGGCACCTCTGCGAGCTCTGTGAGATATCAACTTTCATGCTTGGTTGTGACTACTTGTCATTGTAGTTAGCTGAGTACCATCTTGTGGAATTCCGGATCAGGCTGAATTGGATAGATATTGCTGTAACAGGCCATGCAAAAGGAATCGGCAGGGCGTCCTGTAGACT
>JAUWDC010000190.1 GCA_030608985.1 Desulfobia sp.
GCTCGTATGGTGGTATTCCTGTTTGCAGCCATTGACATTCCTATACCTGTGCCACAAATAAGAATGCCTCGATCGCAGGTTTTTTCAGAAACCATATTGCACACAGCTGCGGCAAATTGAGGGTAGTCAACAGAATCTGTAGAATGAGTACCCTGGTCTAATACTTCATGCCCAAGCTCCTCCAATAAAGGCAGGACAACCTTTTTAAGATCGATCCCACCGTGATCACACCCGATTGCAATCTTCACTTTCAATCCTCAAATTTTTTCATGATTATGACAGCATTTGTCCCACCAAACCCGAACGAATTTGACATTGCTGCACGTATTTTTGTTTCCCTGGCACTCCCGGGAACATAATCAAGGTCACACTCCTCATCAGGGTTTTCCAGGTTAGCAGTTGGAGGTATTGTTTGATTATAAAGTGATAATGCCGTAAAGACCGATTCAATTCCACCAGCCCCGCCGAGCATATGACCAGTCATTGATTTTGTGGAACTGATAGCAAGTTCTTGCGCATGACTTCCAAATACTTTTTTGATGGCCCTGGTTTCCACGACGTCATTTAAAGGAGTTGAGGTGCCATGGGCATTTATATAATCGATATCATCGACATTCATGCCGGCATCATTCAGAGCCATCTGCATACAGCGTATTGCTCCATCACCATCTTCAGGAGGTGCGGCCATATGGTATCCATCACCGGATAAACCATAACCTGCCATTTCAGCGTATATTTTTGCGCCACGAGCCTTGGCGTGCTCAAGTTCTTCCAGCAGTATCATACCAGCGCCTTCTGCTATAATAAATCCGTCACGATCTTTATCAAAAGGACGTGATGCCCTTTCCGGCTCATCATTGCGCCTGGACAATGCCTTCATGGAATTAAAACCACCAACAGCCAAAGAACATATGGTCGACTCACTGCCTCCGGTAACAGCAACATCACATCTACCATAACGGATCATGCTGAATGCTTCGCCGACAGCGTGGGTCCCTGCAGCACATGCAGTAGTAACAGACATATTTGGACCCTTTGCTTTTTTTACAATCGATATCTGTCCTGCTCCCATGTTGGGAATAACCATAGGAATAAAAAAGGGCGTAATACGTCTCATTCCACGATCAAGGACAATCTTATGATATTTTTCGATGGTAGGAAGTCCTCCCAGCCCACATCCGGTTATAACGCCAACCCTGGAAGCATTATCCTCTGTAACAGCAAAGCCGGAGTCATCAAAAACCATTTCCGCAGCAGCTATGGCGTATTGCACAAAAAGGTCCAAGTGCTTGGAAAGCTTTTTTTCTATAAACTTGTCAACTTCAAAATCTTTCACTTCAGCAGCGATTTTGACTGTTGAATCAGTAGTGTCGAAACGAGTTATCGGCGCAACACCACTCTTGCCGGAACATAAGCCAGTCCAGGTTTTTTCCACTCCTGTCCCTAAGGGTGTTACCAGTCCAAGGCCCGTAACTACAACTCTTCTCGTCATGATACTCCTCACTGTCTAAATCAAAACTCACTTTACTGAAAAAATAGCCCTATCAATTCAGAAAAGCCCTATCTGAACAGTCGAAACAGCAGATAAGGCCCTCTCCGGACATAAACGGGGAACACTGGCAGGAAGCAGTCAACAGCTTCCTGTAATTACTTCTATAAGGAGTTAATATGATCTACAGCATCCTTAACAGTAGTAATTTTCTCAGCAACCTCATCGGGGATCTCGGTGTCAAAAGCCTCTTCCATGGCCATGATCAATTCAACAAGATCCAGAGAATCTGCGCCAAGATCATCAACAAATGAAGCGGACGATACTACTTTTGCTTTATCAACACTCAACTGTTCAGCAATAATGTCAATAAGTTTGTCTTCTGCGGACATAATTTCTTTTCTCCTTAAATAGTTATCTGAATTTAGTACCTTAAAATTTGTTTTCGTGTAAAAAATGACAAGAAATTTAAAAATTTAAAAAAAATAAAGAACTCGAAGGTCTCTCTTTGTTCGCTATCTGTCTCTATTGTTAAGGTACTTATGCAGGACCTTAATGTTTTCCAGTTTATCTGGGTTAGATATAATATATTTATAATAGTTCACCAAGGCTTATAACCCTAGGTAAAGCTCGAAGCTGTATGAGTTCAACTATCCCATGAACATCCCGCCGTTAACATGGATAAAATGCCCGGTAACGTATCGTGCATCATCTGAGACGAGGTAGGCAACAGCTCCTGCCACATCATCCGACGTTCCCAGCGAATTCATTGGAATTTCACCAAGAATTTTTTCTTTTACCTCATCGGGTAAATCGCGAGTCATGTCAGTATCAATGTAACCGGGAGCAACACCATTAACAGTAACACCCCTTGTGGCTAATTCTCTCGCCACTGATCGTGTCATACCAACCATGCCGGCTTTTGCGGCAGCATAATTTGCCTGCCCGGCATTTCCGGCAAAACCAATTACCGAGGTGATTGATACGATTCGGCCCCAGCGTTGCTTCATCATTGGCCTGCTGACAGCCTTAATACAGTTAAAAGCTCCCTTGAGATTAGTGTTCAACACGTCATCCCAGGCATTATCCTTCATCCTTGCAACAAGACCATCTCGAGTAATCCCGGCATTGTTGATCAATATATCAATACGGTCATGATCCGCTAAAATTTGCTTAAAGGAAGATTGCACATCACTACTGTCTGCCACATCAAATTTGGCGGCAACAGCTTTTCCACCTTCTGCTTCTATAGCTGCAACTGTTTCTTTTGCAGCATCTGAGTTGCTGACATAATTGACAACAACCATGGCTCCGAGAGAAGCCAACTTCAAAGAGATAGCACGACCTATACCTCTGCTACCACCTGTTACCACTGCTACCTTATCTTGTAAACTCATTTACTCTCTTCTTCCAATAATGATGGCGTCTTATAAAGACCTGTCTTAAACAGACTGGTGATCTTTTATTTTTTCTATCAATTTTGGCAAAACTTCAAAAAGATCCCCGACAACACCATACGTGGCATAATCAAAAATTGGTGCATTGGGATCACGGTTGATAGCAATAATTGTATCGGCTGACTGCATACCAATGACGTGCTGGATTGCCCCGGAGATACCACAGGCAATATAGAGTTTTGGCCCAACAGTTTTTCCTGTTTGCCCAACCTGATGAGGGTAACCAATCCAGCCACTGTCAACAGCAGCTCGTGAAGCAGCGACAGCGCCTCCTAACAGATTTGCCAATTCCTCTATAAGCTGAAAACCTTTTTCGTTTTCCAAGCCGCGTCCGCCTGAGACAACCACATTGGCTTCATTAAGATTTATAGTATCTCCTTCAAGAGCGACAAAGCGACGTACCTTTACCTGAGACTGAAGCCTCTCCGGGCTGATGGAACACTCTATAACCTTACCTGTTCGAGATCTGTCCGGTTCTGCGGCCTTCATTACAAGAGGTCTGACCGTTGCCATCTGTGGCCTGGTGTCAGGGCATTCAATGGTGGCCATAATATTACCGCCAAAAGCAGGCCGAGTCTGAAGTAAGGATCCGCTTTTGTCATCTATTTCCAAGCCAGTGCAGTCAGCGGTCAATCCGGCGCCAAGAGTAGTGGCAACTTTCGGAATAAATGATCTGCCAATAGCAGTGGCACCGGCAAGAATTACTTCCGGTTTATATTTCTTTGCCAAATCCTCCATGGCATTTCCAAATGCGTCATCAGTAAACTGCGCAAATACTGGATCCTGGACGACATAGACGTTATCAGCGCCATAGGCAATAAGCTCGGAAGGGAAATCCTTCAGATCGTCTGCAAACAAAACAGCAGATAACGTTGTATTGCGGCTGTCGGCAAGTTTACGCCCTTTTCCAAGCAATTCAAAGGTAACCGGGGCTATTCTGCCGTTACGGTATTCAGCATAGACCCAGATACCTGACCAATCAGAAAGATCCGACTGCACCTCTTTCTTTTCCATACCTTCAATGCTGAGTGCACCTACCTCGCAAAAATCAACACATCCGCCACAGAGATTACAGCTTTCATTCACTTCTGCAATCCCATCTACAACATGAATGGCATCAAAGGCACAGTTCTCTTCGCACAGGCCACAGCCTATGCAGGCATCTATATCTATTAGCA
>JAUWDC010000157.1 GCA_030608985.1 Desulfobia sp.
TCCACCTTTCTAGACCCGAATGTTTACATTATTTCAGCTTCCCAGATGAAAACCCACAACAAAGTGCTGGTGACATTGTCGTTAAAAAATGTCCTTTTAGCCTGTCCTCTCAATGATTATGAGAAAAACGATAAAGCGTTATTCCACACCACTCCCCCAGCCGTAAACGGTCTCTGTCATTTCAACATGTTTCACATAGCCCAGGATGTCTATCCTGACCTGGCGGTAATAGATGGGTTTGAAGCCATGGAAGGGAATGGTCCAGCATGGGGAACTCCCTTTGATTCCCGTGTGGCTATTGCCAGCCGGGATGCCCTGGCGGCAGACACCCTCGCCACCAAAATTATGGGATTTGATCCCAAAAGGGTGATTTATCTTTCGGCCATGACGGAAGCAGGCATGGGACAGGGGGAGATCGATAAAATTGATGTGCTTGGAACTCCGTTGGATCAGTGTCTCTACAACTTCAAACCTCATGAAGAAATGGCGAAACTGTACAACTTGTAAGCATTGTTCAAACAGGAACCTGGACTATTCATAAAAAATGCCTCTGCTTTTTTTACCCTATGGGCGAACCGATCTTCCGTTGCGAAAGTGGTGAAGCAATCTCCAGGGATTGCGGAGCCTGCTCCGAGCAAAGCAAAGGAGTCGTAACACTCCTCGCAACGACGGCTGCATGGGTCAGGATATGAATAAGAAATAATGACCAAGAAAAATTATCTGAAATATTCTTTTTATGCTTTTCTGGTATCGTTTCTGACTGCAGCTGCTTTGTTCGTCATGGGCTATGGGACCGAAGCCGGTCCTTTTGTTATCGTCATGTTTTCCTCTCTTGCACTTTACTGTATGAGGCATCCGTTTCTCAAGAATTTTGCATTCACTGTCTGGGTATTTGCCTTCGTGGCTACTTCCATGTTCTATCCTGAGGTTTTCGGAACCTGGTTCAGATTCGACCTAAAATTCCTGATCGTTCCCCTTATCCAGATCATCATGTTCGGCATGGGCACTACCCTGAGCGTAAAAGATTTCGGACGGGTGTTCACCATGCCATGGCCGGTATTTATCGGGATATTCTTGCAGTTTACTGTTATGCCGCTCTTAGGCTGCGGCATTGCCATGCTTTTCAATTTTGATCCAGAAGTCGCTGCTGGTATTATTCTCATCGGTTCCTGTCCGGGTGGTGTGGCGTCCAATTTAATGACATATCTTGCCAGGGGCAACGTAGCCCTTTCTGTAACAATGACCTCCTGCTCCACTCTCATATCGCCGTTGATGACTCCCTTTTTGATGAAGACCCTTGCAGGCAGACTTGTACCGATCGATTTTGTTGCCATGATGTTCTCGATACTCAATATGATTATAGTGCCGATTATTGCAGGATTATTTGCAAACAGAGTGCTGTACAGCCGTAAGAAGTGGGCCAACTCAGGCGGGTCATTGCCTCTCTTGTCGGCTGTGGGCATCGGCCTTGCAGTGGTTACAATTTTTTTGAAGGAGGATTTTCTCGGGCCGCTGGGAATGCTCAAAAACGGAATAATCATCGGGTTTGCTCTGATCGGTATTGTTGCATTATCCAAGCTTATTGTTAGCGTTATGCTTAAAGGTCCAAAGAACTGGATGGACAAAGCGCTGCCTGTGGTTTCGATGTGTGGAATCTGTTTTATCATCGCTATAATCACTGCTCGATCTCAGGATATGCTTTTATCAGTAGGGCTAGTGCTGATTGCTGTAACGGTCATTCACAATTTTATTGGCTATGTTCTGGGATATTGGGGTGCCAAAGCAGTAAAGTTGGATGAAAGCTCATGCCGTACCGTAGCTTTTGAGGTAGGCATGCAGAATGGCGGTATGGCATCCGGCATAGCCATGGAGGTACTCAAAAGCGCCAGTGCAGCACTGGCACCTGCTGTATTTGGTCCATGGATGAATATCTCTGGATCAGTGCTGGCCACCTGGTGGCGCCGAAAACCCACTCACTAAGATTAAAACCGAGTGGAATATGGTTTTGCTTGACACAAAATTGTCTGTAGACTAGTGTGAAGATAAATTGCTTTAAGCTGATTGTATGAAAGTCAGAATAACTATAGTCATTTATTAACTCTTTTTGCCATCCCTCTTTTTATTTTCTTATAGGAAAGCGGAGGCCCTTTTGTTACTTTTTTGGTTTCTATATATAAAGAATCTTTTTCCCCATATCGATGCATTATTTCTTTGTCATTCGTGTTGATTGTATGAAAAATAATTTTATCGCCAAACTCCTTGGCAGCCTTTTTGGCACGTTCATGAACTATATTGTAGGCGGGACACTGGCCGTTGAAAAAGCATGTTACCGTAACTTTGCCAGGTGTGAGCTCTGGTATATACTTCTTTTTTATCCATTTTGGCGGCACCGCATCACTGGAAAAAGGCTTCCATAACAATACCATTCCTTTATTTGAATCGACTTTTTTATAACCGTGCTTCTTGAACCAGGAAGCTTTCATCCAAAAAGGCAGTGAAATTCCCCAGGCTACCATTCCTTTTGCACCAAGAGCTTTTACATCCTCTTCTGCTGCTTTTAAAAGGGCTTTTCCCATACCTCTTTTTTGAAAGTTGCCACGGCCTTTTTTATACCCATGCACCCAAATACAGTTGATGAAGTAATGGTCTGAACTTTGGACAAAGGCATATTCTATGGGCATATATTCGATCATCCCCCCAACCTGTTCATTTTCGTCTATTGCGAGCTTTACCCTAAGGCCTTTATCTTTCATTTTGTTGTACCAGATCTCTTTATGGTTCCCTGCCTCTTTCATTTCTTCCGACCAATCTTCGAGGCAGACAAAATATAATTGTCTGTGCTCATCTGTCAGATCTATTGCTTTCATTTCTCAGCCTCCAAATTTCTCTCTCAAACCGCCCTCATTTTTGATTCAAAAACTCTGAAATCTACTTCTTTTTCAGTTCAAAGACAACTTCAAAATACCTTCTTCGATTTTATAAATACCCAAACTTGTTCTGCCAATATACTGGGGAATACCTGCTTCTTTAGTCTCAAGATCTATCCTTTTGGGGGCAGCCTCTGGGTTCAATTTTAAATGAAAGCAGGTACAGCTTTCAATACTCGGCCAGAATTGAGAAACAAAAACACTCTCTTCTCTTGTTAATAATTCAGGTTGAATAAATCCTTGGTTTGCATTATATAAAATTGGAGTAATTATTTATGAGAATAGGAAATAAAAAATTTAAAATAGTCCAACCTCTTATAGCCTTTATCTTCATATTTTTCACCATCGCAGCCGGGCATTTGCTGATGGTCATCATTAACATTATCGATGAAAACATCTCAAGTCGGCAGTATTCCCGTCTAATAGTCAAAGGCCGATGGTACGGAGACCAATCCATCAGATCTGAACTCGAATTTCTTCTCTCCAGCACCAAGAGCAGTGGGCCGGCAGAAGAGGCCGCAACCTACCAAAGAGCCCTCGACGAATATGAGGAATCCGGCAAGGTGACTTTTTATATGTTCCCGGTCTCTGGTTTTCTGCTGGCCATGATGGCAGCCATGATCATGCTGGCACTGATCCTCCTCATTTTATCCAAATATGTGAAAAGCGATATCATCCAAACCATTATGGGCATTTTTGCCGGATTATTTCTCTGGACAGGTGCGGTTGAATACGGATTGATGGTGGCTTCAAGAACAATGGGAATCGCCAAGACCTTCAAGGTCTATAACGGCATTTTGATCGGCCGATTCGGAGAATATGTCCTTTTGAAATATTCATGGGGATTTCTGTTGGTCGTTATTTTCTATATACTTTTTCAGGAAAGTGTTCGCTGCAATTTCTTTATCTTTTTCCGGCGAAATTTTCATCTGATGAGAGGCCCGATTGCTTCGGGAAGAATAGACAATTACGCACCGCGCGTTGCCTTTCTTTATGCCACTGTCATGTGGTTTTTCTATGTGCTGCTGCTTCTTGCCTATGATGAAAACATATTCGGGGTTCACAGTTGGTTAACCTATGCTGTTTTTTTCCTCTCGATCGCGTTCACAGGATATTTGTTTTTGAGGCTGATAACACAACCCTCCATGGGAGCGACCATTCGATATGCCATTCCTACAACCATGGTTCTCTGGAATAATGTTGAGATAATGGCCAAATGGGGCTATTTCAAAGAACCGTGGTTGATTTTTAAGCCGTTAAACGCTTTGATTTTTTTCGGCGGGCTTATTCTTGGAACGATCCTTGTTTTAAGAAGAATCCGAAGGCAAGATTGACCAGTATCTTTCAATTTCTTCCAAAGTTTTCCCCTTAGTTTCTGGTAAAACAGACCACACAAAACCAAAGGTAACTACACATACGAGACCGTACATCCAGAATGTGAAAGATTCGTTAAAATGGTCCACAAGCACAGGAAAAGTCAAAGACACCAAAAAACAGGAAGCCCATAAAAACACTGTCGCAATAGACATTGCCCTGCCGCGGATTCTGGTCGGAAAAATTTCAGACATAACCACCCAGACCACAGGACCCATAGCCAGAGCAAAAAATCCAACATAGGAAAGAATAAAGACCAGCACCCAGGGTCCTTCAAACAATTC
>JAUWDC010000311.1 GCA_030608985.1 Desulfobia sp.
CATGCCTGCCAGCCGGACCAGGGGAAGAATCGGCTGGCGCAGGCGTTCGACACCCGGGCCGCATTGTTTTATTTGCTCATCTGTTAACATGCCACGATACTTACCTGTTTTTAATTGCCGATGCAAGGATTGGCGATTGATTCCTTGACCCTGCCCGGTCTTGAGACTATAGTGCCTGTGTTTTGACAGGTGGCTATCGTCTATACTTGCAGAAGAGAGAAAGAGAGATTCACCCATTATGGGATCAATGGAAAAACAGAGATTAGCTGATCATCTGCGGGATCTTCGCAACAGCCTGGTGCGTTCGTTGGTTGCCGTTGGTCTTGGTTTTGCGGTGTGCTATTATTTCATTGACGATATTGGCCAATGGTTCGTTCGTCCGCTCTATGAGGTATTGCCTGAAGGATCGACCCTGATATTTATATCATACCAGGAGGCCTTTTTTTTTACCTAAAATTAGCCCTGGTGAGCGGGCTTTTACTGGCCTGTCCGGTTATTTTCTGGCAGATTTGGGAGTTCGTAGCACCTGGACTGTATCGGCATGAAAAGAAAATTGCCGTCCCCTTTACCCTCTTATCCTCTCTCTGTTTCCTGGGTGGTGCCGCCTTTGGTTATTATGTTGTTTTTCCACCTGCTTTCCGCTTTCTCATGGGCTACACGACTGAATATCTCAGTGCCCTTCCCACGGTTAAGGAGTATTTCTCCTTAAGTCTTCGCTTGCTGATTGCCTTTGGAGTTATCTTCGAATTGCCTGTTTTCATGGTAATGCTTGCTAAGCTCGGCATTGTTAATACAGCCTTCCTGCATAAGAACCGTAAATATGCGTTTCTTATTTCCTTTGTTATTGCCGCAATCCTCACCCCGACACCAGATATTGTCAACCAGATCCTCATGGCCGGTCCTCTGGTCATACTTTATGAAGTGAGTATTGGCGCCGTCTGGATGTTCGGCAAGAAAATAGCTGTGGACGAAGTTGATGGACTTGAAAAAAAGTCGTGAATTGAATTATCGCTGCCAATAATCTCATGAAACTACCAAAGATTCACGCGGCGTATGAGCATTTCTTGCGAATACGTCAAAGTTCATTAGATCTGGAACGTAAAGAATAAGGCGGTAAAGAAAATTTTGGTGAACTCTTACCAAAAACTAACCTGTGAATTTATTTGTCCGGCGATTGAATCGGTGGTTCGTGTGGAGCTAACGACATGGTTTTTACAGGAATTTTGTGAAGTATGATCGGATGTTGTCATGTGAGGCCAGGTAGATGGGAATATTGATTATTCTCATCCCGTCCTGGGCGTCAATGACCTCAAAAGGGGCCGCTGTAACGGTAATTCCCAGTTTTTGGCCAGTCAGTCGCAGGTAATGGAGAATATTTTTATAGTGTTTTTTTCTGAGCACAGTTGCCGCCTTGCTCTCCACCGGTATTTTGGCGCGTAGTTCCGGCAAATCGACAATAAAATCCACTTCTATATCGGTGTTGCTCCCTTTTTTCCAAGTGCTAATTGTATGCCGCGCCGATTTCCCTGCAATCAGGTTTAAGAGAACGGCATTCTCAAACACTCCGCCAAGAGGGGTTCGAAGGAGAGGGTCAAGTGTATGGATTACGGAAATTTCCGGGATTACTAGAGATCTGCGGCGATTGACCACCCCAAGGTCATGAAGGTAGCGTTTGGGTAAAAATTTGCCCCGTAAAGGGTCCAGAGAGCTGGGTTCGACTTCCAGGATTATGTGCCATGCTTTCATGGCGCTGAGTGCCTGTTTGGCATAGTATTTTGTCGTGTCAAAATGGGTATATTTTGATGGTGAACCTATATGATTGGCAACTCCATCAATGATATTGCTGAAAAGCTCGGGCTGATATTCCTCCTTGCGGCTGAAGTCTTCTTCCAGGGTGGCAAGAATCTCATCAATAACTTCATAGTAATTCGCCTGGTCGCTGTATGCTATGACAGCTTCGGGATAGCCTCCAGTCATGATGTATGAATCAAAACTCTCCAGGAAAAGCTGGTGTCGTGAAGCTGGAATTTGTGTGGGGGCTGCGCGTAAAAAGTCAGCCAGCTCACCACCTTTAGTATATTGAATAAACTCACTGAAACTGAAAGTAAAAACACAGATGCTCTGTGTCCTGCCCACAGGGATCCTGATCTCTTTGCTGAAAAAACGATTCATCGATGAGCCAGTGAGGATCACTCTGATATCCGGCCAGTCTTCCTTGAAGGATTTAACATATTGGGCAAGCTTTCTGCTTTCCTGAGCCTCATCAAAAAATAAAATCGATTGTTTGCGAAGACCGTACCTATCATACAATAATGTCTGGAAATCATAAAAATCCTCTGTCTTGTCGATTTCTCTGCGCAACCGGTTTTCTTTTTCAAGATCAAAAGCACAGAAGGGCATATCTAGGGACTTAAGAACATCATTAACCAGATATGATTTTCCAACCTGGCGAGCGCCCTCGACAATGATGACATTATTGCGAAGATCGGCAGTGAGCATTGAGCGCAGTTTGTTGTGAATTTCTCTTTCCATAAAATATATTTTATAAAAAAGCAGGTTTTTGTCAAATGTATTCTTTAAAAACTATTTTTTGAGAGGATACACATGGTCACAATTTGCAGAATATTAATATCGTCACTCCAGACGAGCCCTAGCGAGATCCGGAGTCCAGAAAAAATGGAGAGCTCCTGGATGCCGGATCGAGTCCGGCATGACGGTTGAGGGAGATTTTCATTCAAATATTTTACGCCTTGCAATACAAAACACACACTGAAACATTATTTTTTTAGTATTATTTTCTTCAATATTGAAGAAC
>JAUWDC010000170.1 GCA_030608985.1 Desulfobia sp.
AGCAAGCGCTATTCCAGGATTAACATCAGAAAATATTACAGTTGTCGATACAGCTGGGCGGCTTCTTTTTCGTAAGGAAGGAGATGAGGATTCATTGCAGACAGCATCTCAGTTGGAATACCAGATGAAGATTGAAAAAACCCTCCGTTCGAAAGTGGAGAGTATGCTGGAAGAGGTTGTTGGAGTTGACAGGGCCTCAGCAAGGGTCACTGTCGATATTGATTTCAGCCAGGAGGAGAGGACAGAGGAAAATTATGATCCGGAAGGTCAGGTTATTCGCAGTGAACAGCTTATAACCGAGCAGGACGGGGGAGGAGAATCTGCCGGCGGGATACCTGGAGTAAAAGGGCAGCTGGCAACGTTTACTGAAGCCGGAGGTGCAGGCGGGGGAGTTGCAGGTTTACGCCGGAATAATGTAGTCAGAAATTATGAGATAAGCAGAATAACAAGACGGGTCCAGGGAGCTTCAGGGGTTGTAAAACGATTATCTGTTGCCGTAATGGTGGATGGAACGTATGATGAGGTTGAAGGAAAGGACGGCGAAATTACCCGCACGTATATTCCTCGCAAGCCGGACGAGATTGTCCGGTTTGTGAAAATGACCAAGAATGCCATAGGGTATGATCCGGAACGTGGAGATCAAGTAGAAGTGGTCAGTATGCCGTTTCATATTTCCTCTCTTGTTGAACCAAAACCGGATCCCATGGAAAAATGGCGCAGCCTGCTTGAAAAAGTTGCCATGCCTCTGGTTTTATTAATTGTGGCAGGTGCTTTTCTGATGTTTGTTGTGAAGCCATTTATCAGACTGCTCTCGGAACAGAAGTTTATAGCAGAAGGCGAAGGGCCGGTTGGAGAATTAGCCGGTGCTGCTGTGCCAACGGAAGAAGATCTTTCTTTGAAGCCGATTGCTATGACAGATAAAGAGCGCATTTATAAGTTGGCCCAGAGTGATCCTGAACGGGCTGCTGATCTGGTAAGGCGTTGGTTGAGGGAGGAGATGTAAGGGTGGCCGCAAAGAGAAAAAAGGATGCGGGAGCAGATAACCTGACAGGCTCTGAGAAGGCAGCGGTATTTCTTTTGACATTGGGTGAAGATTTTACTTCTGAAGTGTTCAAGCGGCTTGATCATGATGAAATTAAAACTGTTGGCCGGCAGATGTCCAAAATGGATAAGGTAGACAAGGATGATATTGCCTCCCTTTTAAGTGAATTCCGATCTGATGAGGGTGGAGATGACATCTATCTGTCCGGTGATGATTTGCTGGAGACAGCAGTAAAAAAAGCATTAAATACCGGTGAAGCAAGCGATATTTTAAATGATATACGATCAGACTGGCGCCTCACTCTTTTTACAAAGGCACGTAAACTTGACCCAAAAATTCTGGTCAATTTTTTACGCAACGAACATCCCCAGACAGTGGCTCTCGTACTCGCTGTACTGGAACAGACCCAGTCGGCAGCTATTCTGGCAGAACTGAAGGAAGAGATGCAGGTTGAGGTCGTCATGCGAATGGCTGAACTTGATAAGGTGAGTCCTGAAATTCTTGTTGATATTGACCGGGTGCTTCAGGAGGAACTTCTTTCTGTGGAAGGTATGGAGGGGCAGCGCTTGGGAGGAGTTGAGGCTGTTGCTGAAATATTGAATAATGCTGATCGAGCCCTTGAGGCCCAGATACTGGAAGGAGTGGAGGAACAAAGGGAAAGTCTGGCGGAAGAAATTCGCCGCCTGATGTTTGTTTTTGAGGATCTTATGGGAGTGGATGATCGGGGTATCATGTCTATCTTGAAAGAGGTTTCAACTGACGATCTGAAGCTTGCCTTAAAAACTGCTTCGGAAGAGTTACAGGATAAGATATTTGGCAATATGTCCTCCAGGGCTGTGGAAATGTTGAAGGAAGATATGGAAATTATGGGACCAACACGGTTGAAGGATGTCGAAATGGCCCAGCAGGCAATTATCAAAGTAGCCAAACGCTTGGAACAGGAAGGCAAGGTTCAACTTATGGCAGGCGGTGGCGGAGAGGACGAATTTGTCTGATATTGTTGAGTTCTTAAAAAACTTGAAAAAGAAGGATCGAAGTCCTCATTTTGTTTCCTATGAGTCGCTCCTGCAAGCAGCTATCAGCGGTGAAGAAAAATACGAATCTTTTGATGAATTAACTCAAAAGAGAAATGCTGTTCGTCTGGAAACAGAACAAATTTTGAAGAATGCCGAGGCAGATAAGAAGCGTATTGAGGAGGAGGCATTCCAGAAAGGTTTTGATGCAGGGAAGAAACAAGGGCAAGAGACAGGGTTAAAAGAGTTTGAAGGGAAGATCAATCAGGCAGCCAGTCTCGTTTCTAAACTCGAAAAAGAGCGTACTAGAATTCGTGAAATGTATGAACATGATATGCTGACTCTGGCCAAAGTGATGGTAGAGAGACTCGTGCATCATGAAATGACAATTAATCCGCTGGTTATTCAGGCTAGTTTGAAAAAAGCCCTGGATTATGTAGTCGAACATTCGCAGGTTAAGGTACATCTTCACCATGAGGATTTTGAATTGGTGAAACAGGCAACCTTGAAAGATCCCTCTCTTTTGCCGGGAAATGCACGGGTTCAACTCATAGAGGATGCTGCAATATCACAGGGTGGATGCCTGTTGGAAACAGACTTTGGCGAAATTGATGCTACGTTTGAAAATGGCCGGGATTTACTTTTTGCTGCAGTTGATAAGGCTGTTACCTCGGCATTGCATGAAGCCAGCCAGTCCAATGGGTCCGATCAGGGAAAAAGCGAATAACCTCTTAATCTAAAAAATGCCTAAAGTTAAAAGTGTCTTAAGTGAACTAAAGTTACGGAATTGTCTGATCCGATAGCACCTTTATTTTAGGCACTTTCAATTTTAGCTCACTTAAGACACTTTAGTCACTAATAGCCGACTTTCGAAATTATAAATGAATATTTCCCAAGGCATCCATGCTGCTGCACATGAACAGCTTGTCTCCATCCGGGGACGAGTGAATCAGGTAATCGGCATGGTTATTGAGAGTAAGGGCCCGGGAATCCCTGTGGGCAGTATGTGTGAGGTTGATATCTTCAGGGGGAAAGCAAAAATACCTGCAGAGGTCGTCGGCTTCAGGGAAGGAAGAGTTCTTCTCATGCCCCTGGGTGAAATGCGGGGAGTCGAACCTGGCAGTGCTTTGCGCCTGGTGGGTGGTCAGGCTACTGTCGAGGTTTCAGATTCTTTATTAGGGCGCATTATTGACGGGCTGGGGAATCCCATGGATGGCAAAGGTCCGTTGCCGCTGGGACAGCCGTATCCTTTGTATGCTGAACCATTGAATCCCATGGAGCGGGAACGAATCAGTGAGCCGGTTGATGTCGGGGTTCGAGCGATAAACGGCATGCTTACGCTGGGGAAAGGACAACGCATAGGCATTATGTCTGGTTCGGGAGTAGGCAAGAGTACCTTGCTTGGTATGATAGCCAAACATACTGCCGCTGATGTCAGTGTGATAGCCCTTATCGGTGAACGAGGGCGGGAATTAAAAGATTTTATAGAACGTGATCTCGGACCTGAAGGTCTTGCACGCTCTGTCGTGGTGGTTGCCACCTCTGATCAACCACCGCTTGTCCGTATGCGCGGAGCATATCTTGCCATGGCAATTGCTGAGTATTATCGCGATACCGGTCGTGATGTCATTATGATGATGGACTCTGTTACTCGGTTTGCCATGTCAAGTCGAGAGGTCGGGTTAGCCATTGGAGAGCCGCCAACATCCAGGGGGTATACTCCCTCTGTTTTTGCACTACTTCCCAAATTGCTGGAGCGTGCCGGAACCTGTGAAGGAAAGGGCAGCATCACGGGTATTTATACTGTTTTAGCAGAAGGTGATGATCTGAACGAACCTATTTCTGATGCTGTCCGGTCTATAGTTGATGGTCATATCGTGCTGAGCCGTGATCTGGCAAGCCAGGGGCATTATCCCGCTATTGAAGTAATGGGAAGTATCAGTCGATGCATGATTGATGTCGTTGAAAAGAGCCATAATGAAGCTGCTCATCGTTTTCTTGAGATTATCTCCACCTATCGTCGCTCGGAAGATCTCATTAATATCGGTGCATATGCCGATGGCACAAATCCTCGAATTGATAATGCTATAAAAATGATTGATAACCTGAATGGGTATCTGAAGCAGGATGTTGATGAAAAGGTGTCCCTAGAGGAAAGCAGAGACAGACTGCTGGAATTGATTCAGTAGTTTTAAATTAGTGATGTCCGCATCCAAAATCCGAAATCTAAAATCCGCAATTGAAAATGCCTTTTCATTTTAGGTTAGAACCGGTATTGACGGTGAGAAAAAATCT
>JAUWDC010000177.1 GCA_030608985.1 Desulfobia sp.
AAATTTATCACAATATTTTTTCAAACACAAACATTACTCGCCAATTTACAGTTTTTTTCAATCAAATCCCATATTTTTTATACAATACAGATAGTTGGATTAAGTTTTTTTCAACTTTAATTTGATTTTCCCTTTTTTTTCCATATACTAATTATATTGGGTAATTAAAACCAACAAAAAAAGTAGTTTCATTCATTTGAAGGGAGGATTTACATGAGATCAAAAAACCTGAAAACATCAGCCTGTCTACTATTTTGTTTTCTTTTTTCACTTACTATTCTTGCAGGTTCACTGCATGCAAGTGAAGTTGATAAAGGCGCAATTCCTGGTGAGCACCTCTCCAAGTCCCTGAAAAAATTACCCTGTGGTGCTGCTATCTGGGATGTAAAGGAAGCTGTCACCCAACTTAAATCAAATGAAAAAGTCCTTTGGATAGATACCAGACCTGAAAGTTTCTTTACCAAGGGCACTGTCAGAAATGCCATTCTGCTTCCTTACAATAAAACAGGAAAAAAAGGCAATGACATGACAGAGGAAACACTTGCCGCAGCAATCAGCGCTGCCGGACTTGAAAAAGATTCTGCAAAAATCATTTTCTTCTGCCAGGGACCCAAATGCCATCGCAGTTACAATGCATCATTTATTGCTATTACTCAGTGGGGTTACAATGCTGACAATATTGTCTGGAATAGAGCTGGTTACCCTCATTTAATGAAAGAAGTGCAGAATAATCCTAAACTGAAACGAAAAGCAAAAAAATACATAAGCGATGCCGGTGTCAAGTCGCTGTAGTTAGGGTTATTCATAATATTTCTTTTAAATCCCTCACAGAGACTGTTTTTCTTTAATTATCTGATCTTTCTGCTTTCTCTGTGAGGGTAGTTACTATGCCAACCTGAAGAGGGTTTATTGTGCAACGAAATATTTCATTAAATATTAAGATACTAGGCATATTCTTTCTGTCTCTGGCAGCGATACTTATTTTAATGTCAGTGATGCATTTTCGTGACATGCGTCGAATGGAACTGGAAAACGACACCAGTCTCCGTCAAGGATATGAAATAGCTTTGTCAGGAGTTTTACATCGCCAGGAAATGAAACTTGATAAGGCTCTCACCACATTGCTGAATACATTTGAGCTCCAGGATTACTTACTCGACAGCAACAATAATGATGCGAAAATGATTCTTTCTGGAATGTATTTATCTCTGGAAGAGATGGGCTTCAGTCGTTTGAGTATCTATGATGAGAACCACGATGCCCTTCTTCAATCTACCGACGATAATCATCCTGCCAGGCCTTCTCCCCTTCCTGAATATTTGTATACTGTTTTCACGCAGGCGTCTGAAGACTTTCTCAACCATTATTTTTTCAGAGGTAACGAAAACAACTCAACTGCAATACCAGTAGAATATTGTGGAGTAGCTGTGGTTACCGACGACGATGATAACGTCATAGGGTACATAGAAGTTGCATTGGCAGCCAAAGCGTGGATACAGGCAATAGCCGAATCAACAAGCTGTATTGCCGCCCTGTCTCTAGATGATAATACTTTTACCATTACCACTGACACCGATCTTTATAGCTCAATAAGAGAAAAGGCCGGTCAAGATTTAGTATCAAACGATTCACAGGTGTACCAGGTAGACCAAAAATATTACCATGCTGATCGATTGCCCCTTGCAGATTCTGTAGGCAAGATAATTTCATGGCTCTGGCTATCCAAAGATTATACGAAACAAATCAGTGAAGAGAAGAAAAACATGCTCTTCACAGCAATACTTGTCGGCGCGCTCTTCATGATAGCCATGGCAGTGACAATTATTATTCTAAGAAGAGGAGTAATTCTCCCCTTGACTGATATAATTTCAAGATTAACGGGTAACTTCAATAATTTATTTTCCATTTCCCACCAAGTAACCGATTCAAGCGATATGCTCGCTGAAGGTTCAGGCCAGCAGGCCGCCAGCCTGGAAGAAACTGCTGCTGCACTTGAAGAAATTTCCTCATCAGCAAGTCAGAACGCCGATCGTTCTCATACAACAGACAAACTTATGAAAGAGACCGTTGGATCTGTCGAAAAAGGTGTGGTTTCAATGGAAGGCATGGCGGAGACAATAAAAGAAATAAAAAAATCATCAGACCAGACAGTCAATATCATAAAGACAATTGACGGAATAGCCTTTCAGACTAATCTTCTTGCTTTAAATGCCGCAGTTGAGGCAGCTCGTGCAGGGGAAGCAGGTGCCGGATTTGCTGTTGTTGCAGAAGAGGTCAGAAATCTTGCTCAACGCAGTGCCGAAGCAGCTCGGAATAGCGCCGAATTGATTGAATCTTCTCAGAAGAATGTTGATACAATGGTTTCAGCTGCCAAAGAAGTTGAGGTGATACTTAAAGGAATACAGGAAAGTTCACTTAAGGCTGCGACACTGACTAATGAGACTTCGACCGCTTCTAAAGAACAAGCAACAGCCATTAGTCAAGTAAACCTTGCTGTCAATGAAATGGATAAATCTGTCCAGCAGATTGCTGCTGTGGCGGATGAATCATCAAATGTAGCCCACACATTAACTTCAGAGGCCGATCAAATGGATTCCATCGTTAAAAATCTTATTAAAATCGTCGGTGGATCTACAGATAAGACTCAGTCTTCCTCAGACCTAGGAGAACCTGCTGAACAGGACCCTCAGGTTTTACTACCCTGATCTAATCAATTTCTGGTATAGTTGACTCCTGTCAACGAGTAAAAGCAAATGCTCAACCAAGTATGATTGATGCTTCATACTGACTGTTGAGCATTTTTGCGTTTCATCGTATAAAAACTTCATAATGGGTTGCCTGTGTACGAAGATATCAGTAAAGAAAATCTTGTAAAAGCTATTCACAGCTTTTCAAATATCAATATTTTAGTCCTTGGTGACATAATTGTCGACCATTTCATATGGGGAAATGTTACCCGTATTTCGCCGGAAGCCCCTGTCCCTGTGGTCAATGTTACTAATGAAAATCTCCTGCTTGGAGGTTCAGCAAATGTTCTTCACAATATTTTTGCCATGGGTGGTAAAGCAGCGTTATGCGGAGTAATTGGTACAGACTGGATGGGAGGTAAACTTATTGACCTGCTCAAGGAAACACAATCCTCAACAGATGGGGTTATTAAAGATCCCAATAGGCCAACCACCAAAAAAACCAGGATTGTTGCCCAAGGCCAGCAGGTAGTACGTTTTGACAGGGAGAATTCTGCCCCCTTATCCGATGAAATACTTTCTGAACTGAGCACCTTTATAGGAGAATCAATTCATCTCTTTGATGCCGTGGTCATTTCCGACTATGCAAAAGGGGTTATTAACAAAACACTGATGGACCACTTGCTGGAAAAACTGGTTTCCTTTCCTGATATCCCCGTAATTGTCGATCCAAAACCTGGACATCTGCCTTTTTTTAAGAACACCACCATTATTACTCCTAACCATCATGAAGCTGAAAGGATGTCAGGTATACACATCCAGGATGATGACTCGCTTACCCAGGCCGCCAAACACCTCCAGGAAACCCTTCAATGCAAAGCAGTTCTTATTACCCGAGGGGAATCAGGCATGGCTCTTCTTGAAAAGAACAAACCTATTTTTAAAATCCCCACCAAGGCTAAAGAAGTCTATGATGTGACCGGAGCGGGAGATACAGTCATAGCCAGCCTGGCACTGGCTCTTGCAAGTGGATTAAGTTATGCCGAGGCTTCAGTTCTTGCCAATTATGCCGCTGGAATAGTTGTTGGCAAGATTGGCACAGCTACTGTTTCTAAAAATGATCTTTTGGAGGCTGTCTCATGAAATATCCTGCCAGCATGACATCCTTTGGACGGGGTGATGTTTCTGACGGAACTTTAGGATGGACAGTGGAAGTCAGGTCCGTAAACCATAAATTCTGCGATATTCGAATCAAAATACCCAGACAATTTACAAGTTTTGAAGAAAGAATAAAAAAAGAGGTAGCCAATATTTTCTCACGGGGTCATGTAGATGTTATTATTACACCTTCAGGGCAGGCCATAGAGGTTAAAGAGCTGCACATTAATCACAGTTTAGCACGTCAATATTATGAATGCCTGCTTCAACTGAAAAAAGAAATATCTCTACCCCCATCATCTGATGACCTATCCTTAATTGCCACCTTTCCTGATGTAATACAATCACAAGACAAAGATACGGATATTGAACAGTTATGGCCATCTTTGCAGCAAGCTGTTCTTCAAAGCCTTCACACATGCCAGGACATGAGAG
>JAUWDC010000131.1 GCA_030608985.1 Desulfobia sp.
ATGTCACTGAGAAAACGAAAAGCAAATCGCAATTGCGAAAATTCTGTCGAAATCATTTTATAGCGTACCAGAGGATGCGGGAATGGCACGATATACATAAACAAATTTGGGGCGTGCTTGCAAGCCAGGGTCGCGGGAAGAAATCAGGAAGACAGCATCCTTTCCTGAAGTCATCTTGCCGGAGCAATAAAGAGAACGTTCATTCCGGGAAGAAAATAGGACGGAAAAAGGATGGTTCCGATGGCATAGGGGGAAAATACAAAGGCGGTTATGATGTTATCCACCAATCAATATTGTCCGGAAATCTGCGTAATATCGGCTTGAAAAAAGAAAAAAATATCTATCAGGGCGGGCAGGGAAAGGAGTTGATGGTTTTTCCTGGATCTGGCCAGTTCGGCCATGGAGGCCAATGGATGATGGCCGCGGAGTTAGTGGAGACGAGTAGGCTTTTTGCCCGCATTGTCGCCACGATTAAACCGGAGTGGATCGAATCGTTGGCTGGAAAGTTATGCCGGTCAAGTTACTCGTCGGCCCATTGGGAAAAACGTCGTGGGCAGGTTGTTGCCCTGGAGAAAGTCACACTCTACGGACTTGTCATTGTTGCAGGACGTCGGGTCAATTACGGACCAATTAATCCGGAGGAGGCCCGACAGATATTTATACAATCTGCTCTTGTGGAAGGAGAACTCGGCGTCCAGAAGTTTTCTTTTTTGGAGAAGAACCAAAAGCTTGTAAAAAAACTGGAGGGGTTTGAAAATCGAGTTCGGCGGCGTGATATTCTTGTGGATGACTATGACCTGTATGAGTTTTATGAAAGCCGTATTCCTGTAAGGATAGTGAATCGAGCTGCTCTCAAACGCCTGATAAAAAAAGGGGGATCGGATGATTTCCTTTTGATGACAAAGGAAGATATTTTAAAGGAACTCCCCGAGGCAGAGGAGCTCACGGATTTCCCAACAAAGATCAAGGTAGGAGAGTTTACTCTTCCTCTTTCATATACATTTCAACCCGGCAGTGATAAGGATGGTGTAACAGTTCATATACCCACTGATTTGCTGGGCCATATTAATCAGAAGCAATTTGACTGGCTCGTCCCTGGACTGCTTCTTGAAAAGGTTGTTTTTTTACTCAAAGGGTTACCTAAATCGATCCGGCGTCAGCTCATTCCTGTTCCCCAGACTGCCCAGCAGCTTCTGGGGGAATTAACACCGTTTAAAGGATCCCTTTTTCATCAACTCGAAGAGGTAATATATAAAAAATTCAGAGTGCGTGTTGATGACCCATCGTCCTGGCCTGTCGACGGGTTGCCCTCACATCTTACAATGCGTTTTGCCATAATAAATGAGAAAGGCAAGGAGATCGCAGCAACAAGAAATTTTAGTGATCTTCTTAGGACGGATCAGCCTCGAACCGGAGGATCTGGATTACAAAAAGTAAAGAAAAAATGGGAGAAAGCAGATATCACCCAGTGGGATTTTCCCGGACTTCCTGAACGTATTCCCCTTAAAGATCGCGATGGTCGCCTTACAGGATTTGCCTGGCCTGGTCTTGTTGAAAGTGACGGGCAGATATCCCTTCAGCTTTTTACCAGTCAAGACGATGCCAGGGAAAAAACAAGAACCGGTCTGGCTTCATTGTATCGATTGCATTTCCCCAGGCAATGGAAAGAGGGGAAGAAAGATTTTGTGATACCAAGGGCCCATTGGGCTTTGTATGAAGGCCTGGGAACTCATGAGGAGATAAATAAAGATATCTTTACTTTTGTCATCGCTGAAATATTTCAGACTCACTCCGGCTCTATTCCTTGCAAAGATGATTTTAATAAACGTATTTGTTTTGTAAAAGAACATGGACTCTACACCCCGGGTAAAAAAATCCTGAAAGAGATTGTTGAGCTTTTACAGCAGCGAAGAAGTGTCCTCGACGCCATCGGGAAATTTGAAGAGAGTGCAAAGGGACACAACAAAAAGGCATGCCTTCTCTTCAGGGAGCAGGTGAAAGAACTTCTTCCTCCAGCTTTTCTGGACGAAATAACACGGAAAGAGTTGAACAATTTCCCCCGTTATCTTAAGGCCATCGGTATTCGGATGGAACGAAGAATGACCAATCCTGCCAAGGATGCAGCAAAAGAAGCTCAACTGCATCCCCATGTTATTCGGTATGCAGAGTTGATGAAATGGAAAAATATCAGCAGTGAACTTCAGCAGGCAATATCTCAGTATAAACAGATGATCGAAGAGTTTAAGGTGTCACTTTTTGCCCAGGAATTAAAAACGGCATTTCCTGTCTCAACCAGAAGGCTTGAGGATAAATGGCGCGAGATTAAAGTGTTGTCTATAGAGTAAATGGCTGATAGTATTCGTTTGCACTTATTAAGTTCACAGTCATTCATGGATTGTTACTGCGTAATGTCACACTGTTTAATAGGAGGGATGATATGAATAAAGTCATTAAGGTACTAGCCGCCATTGTTATTTTGCTTGCCCTTGTTGCTGTCGGGTTGACAGTTTTTGTCAAGATGTACCTGACCGATGAACGGTTGAGCGCACTTATTGTGCCCCATGCGGAAAAGGCTTTAGGACGGCAGGTTGAGCTTGGCAAAATTAATGTGAGTTTGCTGAAAGGTATTACCGTCAATGATTTTACTGTCAAAGAAGCAGATGGCAACACTGACTTTGTCCGCATCAAAGGTTTTATCCTTCGCTATGAACTCATGCCCATTCTCCAGAAAAAATTGGTGGTAAGTGAAATCCAACTTGTGGAGCCGCAGATCATTCTCTCAAGGGATAAAACTGGGAATTTTAATTTTTCTTCCCTCCCGATGCTTGAAAAGGCTGTTAAGGCAGATGAAAAGAAGAAAGCTCCCACCACCTCTCAGGCGGTCGCCATTCCTATTGCCCTAACTATGGATACCATCAAGGTGAGTAAGGCAAGGGTCACAGTGACTGATGCCCGTGGTGAAATTCCTGATGTTGATACTCTTGCTGACCTTGTTGTCTCGGTAAATATGGGCCATGATCTGGCCTCTCTTCGCTATAATGGAACTCTTACTTTTTCAAGTGATGCCAAGTATCAGGGTGTGCAGCCACATGTGACAGGGAAAATAGATTTTGATAACAATCAAGTTTCCTATGGCATTGATGTGAAACTTGATAAGGAAGCTATTCGATTAGCAGGTGCTGTTCAGGGATATATGAAAACCCCTGATATTGAACTGAATGTCTCCAGTAAGAGCCTTAATATTGACCACTTAATGGCCCTGACTGCAGGACTGGGAGAAACAGCAAAACATGCTGGTGTCTCCAAACAAACAAGCACTACGAAAAAGAAAACAGACAAAAAGTCTGCCAAGTCAATTGGTTCTCAGCTACCCGCAGGCCTGAAGGTGCATGGCCAGGTGCAGATTGCAGAAGCGATGTATAAGAATCTTCCTGTTCGCGATTTCCAACTCGATTATCTTTTGGAAAACAATATCTTCACTGTTAGTCGGTTCATCACCAAGACAGCTGGTGGTGAAATACACAAAAATATTGAATTGGATTTAAACCAAGTCGAACTAGCGTATAAAGGGCAGTTAGAAGTTAAAGCAATTCAAATGGACCAGCTGCAGGCTGGTCTCTTCCCCCAAATTCCAGAAAGGCTTTCCGGGGCACTTTCCACAAATCTCGCCTTTTCAGGGGCTGGACTCCAGTGGCCGTCTCTGAGAGACAAACTGAATATGACTGGTGATTATACCCTGTCAAACGGCCAGTTACAGAATGTGAATATTGCCAAAACAATTGCTGAAGTGGTGGGCTTGAGTCAGCTTAAAGATATCCAGTTTAAGGATTTAAGCGGGAATATGGAGATCCATGACGGGAAAATGCTTCTGAAGTATAAGATGGACGGTCGAGATGTGTCTTTGGCAAGTGAGGAAGGAGTTGTTTCCCTTGATGGAACCGCAGTTGATATGCCTTTTCACCTGACCTTTTCTCCGGAAATAAGCGAGAAGCTGAAACAGCGTAGTGCCCTCGCCAATTATCTTACCGATGATACAGGCCAGACTTCGATGCATCTTAAAGTGACAGGAAGTGTGAGAAAACCACGGGTGACACTGGATAGCAGCGGAGTTCAAAAACAGGTGACTGATACGTTGAAAAAGAAAGCATTCGAGGAATTAGACAGGGCTCTTGAATCTGAGGAGCAGGATACAGATAAATCGGACCCGGTCGCTATTGGTCGGGAATTATTAAAAGGATTTTTTGGACAGTAATATGGAACAACTTTCGCAGCTTGTAGATACGATTTCCTTGAGTATGGGAGCGGCATGGGCCAGTGGTGTTAATCTCTATGCCACGATCCTGGCATTGGGCATAATGGGGGCTACAGGGAATATGACCCTTCCTCCTGATTTGCAGATTTTGACCAACCCTCTGGTTATCGGTGCAGCCGGCCTCATGTTTGTTATAGAATTCGTAGCTGATAAAATACCTGGAGTTGATACTGGCTGGGATGCTATTCATACATTTATTCGAATTCCTGCCGGTGCAATGCTTGCCGCTGGTGCCGTCGGAGATGTGAATACGGCTGTCTCGCTCAGCGCCGCAATACTGGGCGGTTCTATTGCCGCCGGAACTCATGCTGCAAAGGCCGGAACCAGGGTAATGATCAATGCTTCTCCTGAACCTTTTACCAACTGGGCTGCTTCTCTCACCGAAGACGTCGCGGTCATTGGCGGCATTTGGCTTGCTCTTCATAATCCCTTGCTGTTTCTGGTCTTGCTGATCTGCTTTATCATTCTTATGATCTGGCTGCTGCCGAAACTGTGGCAGGCAATTAAGTCAGTTTTCAGGACAATTGGCAGGCTTTTTGGCAGAAAAGAACCGGAACCGCCCCTCGACGGCAACAGTGTTGGAAACGTGCAAGAAGGGACTGATGGCAACATTCATGTGGATAAGCAATCCTGAGCTATAGGGCATCAAATAGGAATACCGGTAACCAGGCATCTTTATTGTTCACCTACATTTTTCTTTTTCTGATACTTTCCGGTTCCGGATCGTTGCTGCCTGTGGCAAAAAAGTAGGATGTTTATGACC
>JAUWDC010000257.1 GCA_030608985.1 Desulfobia sp.
TATCTTTGTGTAACATTTTTTTTTTGCCTAATGAACCAAAAGTAATCTCCTGCTCCGTGAACCACGGAGACAGGATGATTTATTCCGTTTTTCTCTTACATGCCTGGGCAAGATACCAAAACTGCATAAGCGCTTCCCGACATTTCTCATCTGCTACACATTCAACCTGCCGTTGAAATGCTGCTATTTTCTCTTCACTTGGTTTGACAAATTTTATTGAGGGTTCCGATTCCTGATCAGACATTTTAGTCTTACCAGTTTTACCTTTAGGCAGAACCATCTTAATATCCTTTAGACTTGAAAGTCGCAAAGAACGGTTCAGAGTATCCAGCAGTTCCAGCTTTTCATATTGAAACTGCTGCAACCATGACGAATTTGTAACTTCCAGCCAAAGCACCCCTCTTTCGATTTTCAGCGGCTGGGCGTACTCATTCATCTCTTCCCTGACCAATTCCTTCCATCTGGGGAAAATTGAATGCAAATCAAGTTGTTTTTCCCACCCTTTATCATGAAGAACATTGGGAATTAACCGGGAAATTTGATTTTGTTTGGATTTTACCCTTCCGGCCATTGTCATCACCGCCTGTTTGTTACAATAATCATCACCACTCTTTACTTAGAAAAAACGCAATTAGCAAGCTCCACAGAACGGTAAAAAAACAAAAAAGCCCGCATTCCTCAAGCGAGGAGTGCGGGCTGATTACCACTACCTGAATGGCACATCTATCAATAGATACTCAAATACTCATCTAATTCCCACTCAGTTACTGCTGTTCTATAGCTGTCCCACTCCTTCTCTTTTGCCTCAATATATTTGACAAAGATATGCTCTCCGAGAGTGTCTTTAGCAAGCTCACTCGCCTTCAACTCTTCAACAGCTTCCTGAAGGCTGGATGGCAAGACTGCAATGCCCTCCTCCTCCATTTCCGCCGCTGTCATCTTGAAGATATCACGCTTGACCTCAGCTGGCGGGGTGAGGTTATTCTTCACACCGTCAAGACCTGAATTCAGCATCATGGCAAGAGCAAGATACGGGTTACAGGTAGGATCCGGGCAACGGATCTCAGTTCGGGTAGACAGGCCACGGGCAGCCGGGATACGCACCAAAGCGGAACGATTCGATGCAGACCATGCACAGTAGACTGGAGCCTCATAACCGGGAACCAGACGCTTGTAAGAGTTGACCAGTGGATTGGTGACTGCAGCAAATGCGCGAGCATGTTTTAGTGAGCCGGCAATGTAGGTATAGGCAATTTTTGACAACTGCAAAGGAGCAGATTCGTCAAAAAAGGCGTTGGTGCCGTCCGCATTAAACAGAGACTGGTTGGTATGCATACCGGAACCGTTGATGCCGAAGATTGGTTTTGGCATAAAGGTCGCATGCAGACCATACTTGGAGGCGATAGATTTAACAACCCACTTAAATGTCACGGTGTTGTCAGCAGCGGTCAGGGCATCGGCATATTTAAAGTTGATCTCGTGCTGTCCCTCGGCCACCTCATGGTGAGAGGCTTCGATCTCAAAACCCATTTTTTCAAGGGTCTCGATGATTTCACGACGACAGTCATTGCCTGTATCTTCAGGATCAAGAGAGAAGTAACCGGCGACATCATTGGTGATGGTGGTAGCACAACCGTTTTCATCCTTTTCAAACAGGAAGAATTCGGCTTCGGTACCTACGTTCATGGTGTAGCCAAGTTCCTTGGCTTCAGCCAGAACACGCTTAAGGTTGACACGGGGACAACCCTCGAAAGGGCTTCCGTCTGACTTATATACATCACAAATGATTCGAGCGGCAGCGATACCTTCCTTGTTTCTCCATGGGAGAACGGTGAAGGTATCATAGTCAGGCTTGAGATACATGTCAGATTCATCAATACGCACAAAACCATCGATGGAAGAACCATCAAACATCATGTCACCATCCAAAGCCTTCTCAATCTGGCTCTGTGGAATTGCGACATTTTTCATAAAACCAAAGATATCGACAAACTGGAGGCGAAAGAATTGAATATTTTCATCCTCAATGATTTGCATAATTTCTTCTCTAGTCATTTCAACAATCTCCTTTTTATTCAGTATTATTTTCTTTATTGCCAGATTTTTATATTCCAGAACAAATTACTTCTTTATTAACATTTCTGACAATATTTGCAACAAACAAATGAAATTTTATTACATGTTTGTCATTTTTTACAGCAAGGTATTCCCCTCCCCAGATACACGAAAACCAACGAACTACTTGACCGAATGGCTTATGAAATGGAGTATGCCCTCCGTAACCTCTTTCTTAAATTCCTCGTCAACTATTTTTCCCCCCTCAGAATCAGATACATAAAACACGTCGATCAACTGTTCCACCTCAGTCGCTATATATGCCTTATGGATATTCAGACCAAAATCAGATAATGCCTGAGTAATATGATAAAGCTGGACGGGCAGATCCGCCGCATACACCTCAATTACCGAATACTTATCCGAACTTTCATTATCGATGACAATCTTGGAAGTAACATCTCCAATCATCTGGCTTCGTCGACCGTAGGTTGAGGACAACTTGCTATACAGGCGGTGGCTAAGCCCCATTCTATGCGCTATGGCAAGGTCAAGCTGGTCATTAAGAGCCTGCCAGTCTCTTTCCGCAAAACTCAAGCCATTTGTTGAATGAACATCTATCACATCAACAACGGTACCGTCCCCCCAGGTAAAAATCTGAGCCTTTGCAACGGAAAGGTTATTGAGCGCCATGATGCCACAAATTTTAGCCAACAAGCCAGATCGATCTTTTGTCATAATCAACAGCGACCAACTCTCGTCAGCCCTGCTGGCAACAATCAACGACTTCTGACGAATCCGCGGGAAATTATCCCGCTGGGTCAACACATGCTCAGCAATCGCCTCTGGAGAAAAAGACAGAATATAATCGGCACCCAGGGTCTCCAGATCTACCTTCAGGCCTTCTTCACCCTTTAACTGCACTCGGACCTGTTCACGCAGCCACTCCACCCCTTGCTCTTCATGGGCCGTCACATCCTGGACGCCATGACGGCCATGCTCCAGATAAGGATAAACCTTGAGAAACAGATCCTCCATCAGAGAGGCCTTCCAGTCACTCCAGGCAGAAGGTCCGGTCGCTTTTGAGTCGGCAACAGAGAGCAGATACAACATGGAGAGACGGCTCAAGTCACCAATTGTCTCCGCACATTTTTTAATAAATATCGCATCGTTTAAATCACGACGCAGGGCATTTTCAGGAATAAACAGATGATACTGGACAAGAAACTCAAGAGTGCTGCACTCTTTTTCGGTAAGACAAAACCGCTTCCCTATCTCCACGGCAAGCGCCGCACCCTCAATGGAA
>JAUWDC010000171.1 GCA_030608985.1 Desulfobia sp.
CATCTTACTGCCGACCCCAATCTCTGTTTCCAGGTATTTAAACAGCCAGTAGCGATGACGCAGATAGCGAACCTGATTTGCCCGACTCTGGGCTCTCAGTATACTCCCAGCATAATCCCGACATTCGGAGAGTGAAAAAAACGTTTCTTTTCTCTGGAGGACACTGCTCAACTGATGCTGCATGAACAAATCAAGAAATCTTCTAATTGGTGAAGTGATCGTTGTATACTGTGCAACTCCGACACCACTGTGGGGCTTTGGTTCAGCAAGAAGCTCTCCCCGGGACAGGAAACGACGCTGCCGAAAATTTGTAAAAAGATCCTTGGCAATACCAACTGAAAGTCGTTTTCTTGGCGACGCCTGGCTTCGGAACAATCCAGGAATCTGGCGATCAGCAAGATACTGGGCAGCCAGACTATTGGCCAGCACCATAAATTCGGCAACCAATGTTCGTGCTTTGCCGTCCACCGGATTAAGGCTGACATTCACCCTTCCTCCACCATCAACACGGATATCAACATCTGGAATAGGGATAATCAAAGCTCCATTATCTACCCGCTTCTGCTGGCATTTCATACTTAAGCCATAGAGTATTGCAAGCTCCTCGTCCTGGTCCAGTATTTGCTCTGCCTGCTCATAGGTAATTCTCCTTTTCACCTCTACAACGCTGCGGACCAATCTAAAATCAAGAACTTCTCCACTGCCTGACAGCGTAACAAGAAAGCTGATTGCCGGCCTCACTTCCCCCTCAATCAGACTACAGAGTCCTTCAGACAATAACGGTGGGAGCATGGGAATCTGCCCGTCAGCAAAATAAATCGATGTTCCTCTTTCCGCTGCTACATTAAAAAGAAGAGTATCTTTTCTCACAAATTCGCTGACATCGGCAATGTGTATTCCGACCAAATAGTTATCACCATGCTTTTCCAGATGAAGGGCATCATCAAAATCGCGGGTAAACTCACCATCGATTGTCAGAAGCGGCAAGTGCCGCAAGTCATGCCGACCGGAAGTCAGGAGCGAATCCAAGTCCGGTTCCGGCTGGTCAGCAGCCTCCCTTTCATCATCAGAAAAGGCGACCGAGACTTCCTGTCTGTAGAGATGAATATTTTCATCCCTTTCCCAAACTCCGGCCTTGATAAGGATATAATACGGATCATGGGGCCTGTTCAAGCCAGCCCTTTTCAGAAGGTCACGGGCCAGGCCGCCTTCAGGAGCATCGCCTCCAAAGAGATAATAGTCCTTTATAATATTGAGACAATGATCTCGCTCCGGCCATTCTTCCGGTTCTTTATCGGCCATCAAAGCGGTGAGCCCATCAGCACCAGCTGTCATCAGGGCATCCCTGGCCCGCTCCTTTTCTTCCTGCTCACGAAGTTGTTCAACTTTCTCAGCGGAATGGACCAAGATATTGCCGTCCTTGTAACGGAAAAAAATCCGGTCGGTAAAAACAGCCCTGACAAAGGCTGCTACCTGATCATCGCCGGCATCTTCGCCAAAATTAAGCTCTGTAAGGAATTGGGCACTGAAAGAGTCATCACTTTCTTCCACAGCCAATTCCCATATTTCCGACAACTCGACTTCTTGGGAGAGCACCTGCCTCTTCTCGGCAACCTCTTTTAAGAAACGCATGGTTTCTTCCCGAGATGTATGATTGAAATCGGAACTGGCCTGGTGGACGACCCGTGCCAGCGGCAAGTTCATCTCCCTGCCGTTCTGGTTTATTATCCGCAGTCGTTTTCCTTGATCCTGCAATACCAGACCGCAGAAAAATCGTCCCTGCTCAACATATTCTATTATTTTTGGATGCAATTTAAAAAAAGTTTTAAGTTTTAAGTTTTAAGTTTTAAGTGGTATCTTAACATATCGAACGTGGTACTCAATAACCCAATAACTCAACAAACTCAACAACTCTATAACTCAACAACTTAATCATGGAAAATCAAGTCAAGACAGGAGTAGTGGCTCTTATCGGTCCTCCTAATGTGGGCAAATCTACTCTGCTCAATCGTTTACTGGGCCAGAAAATCTCCATAGTGTCGCCTAAACCCCAGACCACCCGTAATCGTATTCTCGGAATCATGAATGGCGAAAATCACCAGATTATTCTGCTTGATACACCCGGCATCCACAGGGCACATAGCCCACTCAACCTGGAAATGGTAAAAATCGCCCTTGCCACTCTGACCGAAGTCGATGCTATTATTTTCATGATTGACACCACTTTCCCATTGCCTGAAAAAATCAATGTTACTTCTGAGGTTCTGGAAAAAACCAAAAAACCTGTTTTGCTGCTGGTTAACAAAATTGACCTTTCCAGCAGAGAGAAACTGCTGCCGATTCTGAATGTATATAAGGAATTTTTCCCTTTTCAGGCAATGATTCCTTTATCAGCCAAGACCGGCGACGGTGTTGACATCCTGATGCAGGAGCTGCTCCCACTCCTCCCGGAGGGCCCCCGTCTTTATCCGGAAGATATCCCCACTGATGCCACTGAACGGTTTATCGCGTCTGAAATTGTCAGGGAGAAAATTTTCCTCCTCACCAGACAGGAAATCCCTTATTCCACTGCAGTCACCATTGACAGTTTCCAGGAAGAAGACCCGAGCGGTCTTCTTACAATACACGCGACTATCCACGTCGAAAAAAAATCACAAAAAGGAATTATCATCGGCAAGCAGGGAGCTATGCTTAAAAAAATCGGCCAGGCGGCCCGCCATGATATTGTGGAACTGCTGGGAACAAAAATAATGCTCAAGCTCTGGGTGAAAATACGAAAAGACTGGACAAAAGACGGAAGGTTTCTGAAAGAGCTGGGGTTTGGGTAAATAAAGTGACTAAAGTTATAAGTGACTAAAATGCCTAAAGTTGAGAAAGTATCTAATCAGATTAAGTACCGAGACTTTAGGCATTTTTAACTTTAGCTCACTTTAGGCACTTTATTTCCCGGGTTAGGCAATTATTTTTTCAGACTCTGCTCAACCACCCATATGAGCTCCGTCATCTGGAACGGCTTCTGAACAGCGGCAAGAAAACCATACTCCCGGCAGTTTGCCATAACAGGATCATTTGCATAGCCGCTGGCAACAATTACATGGGCATCCGGATCAATAGTCAGCAGTTTTTTAACGGCATCCTTACCTCCCATTCCTCCTGGAATTGTTAAATCCATAATGACCAAATCTATGGCTTCGCCTGACGACACAGCGTCCTTATATTTTTCAATAGCTTCATCTCCGTCTACGGCCTGCACAACCTCATAGCCAAAACGGCCAAGTATCTTGTCAACAATATCCCGTACCATTTCATCATCGTCCATGATCATGATCCGACCCGTCTTCGTTGCGGGCTCGGCAGTAATAAATAAATCTTCCACTTTTTTCCGCTCTGAATCCGAGGCCGGAAGATAGATAGTAAACGTTGTTCCACTTCCCTTTTCTGAATCGGCCATAATACAGCCACCATGCTTTTGTATTATTGACCGCACAACGGCAAGGCCTAACCCTTGACCAACTTCCTTGGTGGAAAAATAAGGGTCAAAAATCCTGGCGAGACTTTCTTCATCAATACCGCAGCCGGTATCTGTAATGGATATTTTCACGTACCGCCCGGCAGGCAGAGGGAGACTTACCGGCGCAGTCAGGGTAATATTTGCACATGTTACGTTGATGGTTCCGCCATCCGGCATGGCATGATCGGCATTGATGATAATGTTTTGAATAACCTGGCTGATCTGCCCCTTGTCAATATCCGCCCAGTAGAGATCTTCCTGAAAATCAAAAGAACAGGAAACATTGGATCCGCTCAAAACAAACATGGCGGAATCCCGGACAATTTCTTCCAGAAAAGACGTTTCCAGAACAGGATCACCACCTTTCGCAAAGGTAAGAAGCTGCTGGGTGAGCCCCTTTGCTCTGATTGAGGCTTTTTCGGCCATCTGCAGCAATCGATACGATGCGTGGTCCTCTCCAATCATATGAGCCGCCAAGTCAATATTGCCGAGAATGGCCGCCAGAATATTATTAAAATCGTGGGCAATACCACCTGCCAGGACCCCAACCGACTCCAGTTTTTTTGCCTTCAGCGCTTCCTCTCGGAGTTGATTCTCCTCCGTAACGTCACGAAACACGAGGACAACACCGATGATCCGGCTCCCCTTGTCCCGAATAGGAGCACCACTGTCGGCAACTATCCGCTCACTTCCATCCCTGGCAACAAGTATGGTATTGTCATCCAGAGTGAAAACCTGACCTTCCTGCAACACTTGCGATACAGGATCTGCACAGGGATCACCTGTTTTCCCATGCTGCAAGTGAAACACCTCCAAGAAAGGTCGTCCAACTGCTTCAT
>JAUWDC010000251.1 GCA_030608985.1 Desulfobia sp.
CCAATACAATCTTATTGTACGCATAAAACAAAAAGGATTTCAATTTTTTTGGCCTTTTGTATAGAGAAATTCAACCTGAATTGCTGCTGGATGAGGCGACCCCAACTATTTAAGAATTTAATTATTTTCTTGACAAGCTGCGCTATTATCTTATATTTTCCCTAACCCAGATAAACTGGAAAAGACATTAAGGATTTAGGGACTCAGTTCAGTACCCCCTTGAGGGGTATAAGTCCCTTAACAGTAGAGGTAACTTGTTTATTTCAATAGCATTTCTCAATTTTTTGCCACAAATAACACAAAAATAATTTCTAAGAGACTAAAAGGTGGCATAGGAAAGCCAAATATCTCAAAAGCACTCAAGTCAGCTGACCGCAGTATTGAGTGGAAAATACCTATTTACAGAGGATTATTATGTTAAAAAATATTTTGTTAGCACTTGTGCTAGGTCTCATTACTGCTTGTTCGCCAGAACAGCAGGCAGCAGATTCATCGCAACCAGGCAATACCAACTCTCAAAGAGTTGCCTCGCTATCAGCTCCGCCTGCAGCATCCGAAGTGCCGGATTTCAATCTGGTATTTTTCCTTGATCCGAACGGTGGGCCATGTCAGATGCAGGATGCTATTCTCCTGGACATGTCAGATGAACTTAAAGGCAAAGTCAACATCAGATACGTCAAAACGACTGTTCCAGACGACCGGAATCTGTTTTATCACTATGGTATCCGTGCACTCCCGACCCTCCTTCTGGCGGACTCCTCAGGCAAGGAAATCAAACGTATGCCTCCGGGGGTAAAAAATGCTGCTCATATTCGTACCCTTATTCAGTCTATACCAAGGACTTAAAGACGATGCCCATAGTAGATATTACATTCGCCACGATCTTTATGACCATTTTTGCAGGAGTTGCAAGTATTGCATCTCCCTGTGTCCTTCCTGTTGTCCCTATTATTGTCACAGGAACCAAAGAGGACCACAAACATCGGCCTTTACTCATTGTTCTCGGTTTAAGCCTGAGCTTTATAGCAATGGGGGCGATAACCTCTATCTTTGGAGGGGCCGTTTCCGGCATAATGCCTGCTGTTGAGAAAGGCGCCGGAGTAATTGTTATTGTCTTTGGTCTGTTCATGCTCTTGGGCATTAACATATTTAAAAAATTCACGTTCTTTTACAAATTTCAGTTCCAAAGCAAGGGCCGCTGGTCCGGACTTATTCTTGGCCTTACTCTCGGTATTGTCTGGATACCCTGTGTCGGTCCTATGCTCTCCGGGGTTCTGGCCATGGTGGCAACCCAGGGAAAACTTTCATCCGGGCTTATTCTCCTGGCTTTTTATTCTTTGGGATTCTCAATTCCCATGCTGCTGGCCGGATATGCATCACAGTCAGTCCGGCAAAAAATTCGAATGGTGAATAGCCACCCCATGGCGGTACGCATTATAAGCGGATTTCTTCTCATCGGATTCGGCGTATACATTCTCACCTCCGGCATGTTTGCCATTGGGAGTTCCTTTTAAGATGTCGCAGAAGAAATCAACGCCGAAGAAAAATAAAATCCAGGAAATCTGCTGCCGAAAACCCAGCCAGTGGCTCATGGCGTTACTCTTGCCGTTGGTCCTTGTCGGCGGCTACTTTTGCCCTCGTCTCGGCTTTACCGTGCTTGCGCTCATTACCTTTTTTCTTATTCTATCGAGCAAGAGGGGAAGATTCTATTGCGGCTGGTTTTGTCCAATGGGAGCTTTCCATGAACGGATATTGAGCTACTTCAGCTTACAGAAAGATATTCTTCCGGTTTTCAAGTCAAGCTGGTTTCGCTGGCTCCTTTTTTCCATGATGATGGGCTTGATGTGTTTCAGGCTTTTTACGGCATGGGGAGACCCAAAAGAAATAGGGGCTGTCTTCAGGATGATGTGGATTATTTCCATGGGGATGGCAATCGGCCTGGGGCTCTACTTCAAGCCTCGAGTCTGGTGTACGATCTGCCCGATGGGATCATTGCAGGGTGTCAGTAGCAAAAATACTTACCTGCTTACGGTAGAGGACGGCTGCAAACAGTGCGGTCTCTGCCGCAAAGTCTGCCCTATTCAGACATATCCGGGAGCATATAAAGACCAGGGACAGGTCCCAAGCATTGAGTGCATGCGCTGCTCCAATTGCGTTATGAACTGCCCTCAACACGTATTATCTTTTCAGGACCGGGCTGGGGGACAACAATAGGAAATCCTGCAAACGTCTGGATATCAACCGGCCCTCAAACATAAAACTTTATATATTGTCATAATCTGTTATCAATTCTTAAATTCTATTAAGAAATAGTATTATAAGTAGTATGCATATATACAGATGGAAAGAACACCGCTGGAGATTTTCAAAGAGGCCATTGGTTGTTAACCAATAACCGTATTCAGGAGGATCAGATCATGAAAAAAATTGCACTCGACGAGGTAAGAGAATTTAATCCGCTGGGAATGAAAAGTATTGTCCTCCATGACTCAGAGTATTTTAAAATACTGAACTTCAACCTGGTTGCAGGAGCACTTTTCCCTGTTCACTCCCATGATCTCGAGGGACAACTCAGTATTCTCGTCATAGAGGGTGAAGGAGAATTTCTTGGCGACGATAATGCAGCTATACCTGCCAAACAAGGTGATATGCTTATCTCAGACATTGCGGAACCCCATGGGGTCCAGGCAAAAACCGATATGCGAATTGTGGTTACAATCGCACCTCCCATTTAGTGCCTTACTCCGCAACTTCTTCGAAAAAACAAGAAGCTAATAAATTGCTTTTGAAATTAAATAGTTGCGCATAGCACCAAGGCACTTATCCCCCTCAAGGGGGGACTGAAAAGAGTCCCGTTCACTCGGGGTTAATTTTCCACATTTTGGCAGATATTTTATCCTTCTGTTGCTATGCAAACCTATTTTTGATGAGCACCTCATCCAGATCTAGCTGTCCCGGTCGTGGCCACGCCTCTTTTGTGCACTTGCCAATAGCAACAAACATGGCGATCACATGGTCGTCGGGAAGATGAATAAGTTCAGCAACTTTTTTGAAATCAAAACCATCCATTGGGCATGAGTCATATCCCATTGATTGTGCGGCAAGCATTAATGTTTGTGCGACTATACCGCAGGATCTCATTGCCTCATCTCTCTGGACCTGATCTTTGCCTCGATAGTACTCATCGATAGCTGGAAGCATAAACTCCCGGACCTCTTGCGGAGCATTAACCCAGTATCGACTGGACTGCCTCTCCCATGACTTCAGGTCGGCACAGAGAACGATGAATAACGAAGCATCCGTAACCTGCGCTTGGTCCCACGCTACCTCCCTAATTTGCTTTCTTAACTCCTGGTCGGTTACCACAACAAAACGCCAATTTTGAATATTGAACGCCGTAGGAGAGAGAACGGCCAAAGACAGAAGCTCATTCACTTCTTCTTCG
>JAUWDC010000250.1 GCA_030608985.1 Desulfobia sp.
TCCACCGATATTTTGCATGATCCAGTCGGTAAATATGACCTGGGGAGAAAATTCTTTTAAGACTGACAGGGCTGTTATTCCATCAAAGGCCGTTTTCACCTCATAATCTAACCCTTGTAAAAACGATGTCATCAGCTTCAGGAATATAGGGTCATTGTCAACGACAAGTATCTGGTGAATCTTCATAATGTTTCCCAGGAGATAGTTTTTAGTGTTGGATAAATTTACTCAACTCCTTTAATTGTATAGGAAACACAATGATTTGTGAAATAATTCTTTAAGAAGCAGGGTAAATCAATGGGCGGTGGGGTTATCAGCACATTTTAACAAGCTGATAGGGGGCTATTTCCCTGGAGATTTTTACTATATCTCTTCCTCGGCTTGAGGGGATAGCCGTTGGAAGTCTACCCAGGTAATACAATCCGATGGAATCCTTCTGCCAGTTCATATGGTTCTTTTTCAGCCATTTTTTTACAGTTCTGTTTGCACCATTCCTTCGGGTTAAAACTTGTCATTTCGTTTATCTGGCTTTCGTGGCAGTAGAGGGCAGAAATTTTCTGTTCAAAAGTATCGGAGATATTGATTCGGTAATTAATATCTTCTGCAGCCCAGAACAGCACTTCCCGTACTTTATGGGGCTCCAGCCCTTCTTCAATGAGATCCGGATAGGATAAATGATCTCTGGCATAGGGATAGACAGCGTCTAAAACAACCTGGCCGGTTATCCTATGGTCCCTGTGCCAGAGGTATTTTCGATAAGGGTCTGTGGTAACAACAGTATGTGGTCGGAATTCTCTTATTACTCGTACAATTTTTTTCCTAAAATCATCATTGTCTTCAAGGCCTTGATCTGGAAATCCCAGGAAAATAACATCAGTTACCCCAAGTAAATCTGCGGCATTTTTCTGCTCCTGTTTTCTCTGCTCTATAAGCTGTTGTGGATCAACACTTCGGTCTGTTGTGCCCTTATCTCCATTGGTACATATTACATAGATGACCTTTTTGCCGCTTTGTGTCCATAGAGCTACAGATCCGGCAGCACCAAATTCGGCATCATCGGCATGTGGGGAAATTATCATTATGTCAGCGTGAGTACTCATTGTTGTTCCTTTATTTCTGAGCGAACCCTAAGAGATTGAGATATCATCGGAAAGCAGCTCGTCATAAGCCAGTAGTGTTTCGGTGGCAACATGCTGCCAGGAAAATTTTACAACGGTCTGTCGAATTTGTTGTGAATCAAAAGCTGGTGACCTTTTATTTGAAAAGAAATTTTCAATTGCGGTGGCAAGGCTGCAGGGGCTTGCGTCGGATATTGTTGCGCCATTGGTCTCCCCGTCTAAAATGCTGGGCATGATACCGACATTGGTTGAGACAACAGGGGTCCCACAAGCCAGAGCTTCAAGACAGACCAGCCCAAAACTTTCATAGAGTGAGGGCATAACAACGAGATCAGCAGCATTATAGTACAGAGGAAGTTGTTGATGATCCACTCTACCGGCAAAATGTACTTGTTTTTCTATATGTAATTGTACTGCACGATCGACCAGGTCTCGCTTTCTGGGGTCGTGATTGCCGTCACCGCCGATTATTATAAGTTGTACAGACATTTTTTTATGTAACAGTTGTATAGCTTCGAAAAGGAGTGTGATTCCTTTTTCTACTGCAAATCTCCCTACAAAGAGAAGAAGTGGTTCATCGAAATCAATATGTATAGCTTTCCGTGCATCTTTCTGGCGGTTTATTTGGAAGATATCGAGATTGACACCGCCAGGTATAATATCAATTTTGTCAGGGCTTGTATTGTAGAGATCAATGAGGTTTTTCTTTTCCTGATGTGTTGGTGCGATAATTTTCTGACTTTGCATTACAAGTTTTTTTTCTTGAGATACTCTTTGCCGGGCCTCCCGTTCCCCTGGGTCTGTTGGGTTTTTCATAAGTCCCAGGGTGTGAAACATGATAACGTGCGGTATATGCCATTTTTCCTGTATCAAAGAACCCAGGCATCCTGAGAGCCAGTAGTGGCTGTGCGCAATGTCGTACCGTAGCTTCTCTTTTGCTGTATACTCTTCCAGAATTCTGAAGATGTGAGGCAGTAATGGCAAGAGGTTCCGGTGTGAGGAGAGGTCTGCTTCAGGTATTGGAAAGTGAATCAGCCGGACATTTTGGGCAAGCTGAACAACAGGTTCATGGCCATTTGTCACTGCACAGGTAAATATATCTATAGTGTGACCAAGAGAGGCCAGTTCGAAAGCAAGTTCTCTGATATAGATACTCATGCCGCCTGTATGAATAGTCCCAAGTTCCCCCAGAGGACTGGAGTGAATACTGAGCATGGCAATGTTCAATGGACGTGATGCATGCATAAGAGAGAAATTACTTGAAGTGGAGATGGCATTGATACACCGGGGTCGGAATACCACCCAGTCGACGTTTATATGGCTCTGATCCATTCAGGAAATCGTACGTTGTGCAGCCGCGATCGATGGCATTTTTTATGCTCATGGCTTTACAGAAAAACCCTGCACTCATTGAACTGAATTGTGGATTGTAGCCACTGTTATAGAGATACATGGTTTTATTATACTCAAAACAGAGGGCGGTGGCGGCAGGTATGTCGTCAATAAAAAGAAAAAATAATCGCAGCAGTCCGGATGCAGACATGACATGCATCAGTTCTCTGAAGAAGCCGCTCATGTGTTCATCCATAAACTCCGCTTTGTCTTTACTGCTTGCTGTAAATAGCTGGAAGAAAGTATCAATGGCACTGTCTTTTCCTTCCAGGTTATCGATGATACGCAATTTAATTTTGCCGGCCTCTTCAAGTCGTCGTATTTTGCGCCGCACTTCGTGGCGCTGTTTTCCACTGAGTTGATCAAGGTATTCCTGCCAGCCAGAGGGTAGTTTTTTTATATAGCTGGCATTGTGTTGTTGATAAATGCATTTGTATCCTGAGTATGCGGCAATTCCAGGGAGGAGAGTATAGAGCGTATTATCCTCTGTAACACCGTTTATATGCAACTCTTCAATATTCTTTGATCTCAGATAATCAAATAGGCTGTGTAAAAATAGCTCTTTATGGTCGGGGTTCATTATCAAATCGGAATAGTCGCAGACATCTTCGCTTCCAATGACCATAGCCTTTCTCCCTTTATAAAGAAGAGGCGCAATTCCGATGATATCGTTGTGGCTTCGGCTAACAAGAATTTCAGAGTGAATGTCTTTGGCAAAAGTTGAATGCCAGGCTTTCAGCCATGGGGGCAAAAGGAAAAGGCAATTCCATTGAAGAGGGAGAAGAGAGTCATGCCAGTGTGCATATAAATCCTCTATGGTTTCAGCAGTTGTCAGGATGTCTGATGGCATGACTATTCTTTTATTCGCCAGTTGCTCCCCGTAGGGCTGTCGTCAACAATAATGTCACATTTCTCAAGAAGGGTACGTATTTCGTCTGCTTCC
>JAUWDC010000317.1 GCA_030608985.1 Desulfobia sp.
CCGCAATCCTGTTTTGCTGAAAAGCTGGCAGATACAATTGACGAGCTTGTTGAAATGTATGATGATTCCAAATGTTGGGAATGTCATACCGATCAACATGAGGAATGGAAAACTTCCTATCATTCCAATCCTATCAATTCATCTTTAAAGGGTATTCATAACTTTATCGAAATTGGATTGGCCAAAGAATGGAATACCCCCCTTACTAAGGCTCAGATCTTGAAATGTCTTGACTGTCATGCTCCTGTGGTTAATTTCGCCTCGGAAAAACTCGCTGTCGAAATTGGGCAAATGATTGTCACCGCATTTAAAAAGAAAGGAACCCCTGCGGCGGAAGCCGCCAAAAAGGAACTGGCTAAACTAAATGTTGGCTGTACAGCCTGTCATAATATTAAGGCGACAACCACGGCCCAGGGACTTCGCGGGAAAGCAGTTCATGGAAAGATATATGGTGTGAGCGGCGACGATAATGATGAGCATGGTGTCGTTGAGGCAGTTGAGCTGAAACGTTCCATCTTCTGTATGCAGTGTCATGGTATTTATTCAGCGCCCGATGGAGAAAAGATTCAATGTAATACCCTGTCCGGCAGCTACCAGGATGCTTACAATAATTTTGGTGGTACTGAAACCTGTCAGGACTGCCACATGAAAGACAACAAACATAATTTCCCTGGTGGCCATGATAAGGAGATAGTTGCTGAAGGACTTGGTCTCAATGTTCAGGTCACCCAGTATCGTCATCTTCCCGGTAAAATTAAAACAGCAAAAAACCAGAAAGCATGGGTTCCCAGTGCTGTAGTGACAGCATTTGTGGAAAACAAATCAGGGCATAGAATCCCTGACGGCTGACTCTGGTCAGGTAAAGTGGTCCTGGATGTGACCGCAAAAGACAACAATGGAAAAGAACTGTTCAAAGCTGAGAAAACATATTTTGAGATCGGTGTCGATACTGATCGTGACATGAGATACGGTGCATGGCAGATTAAGGAAGTCATAGATCTGACACTTCCTCCAATGCAGACTCAGAAAGAGCAATTTTTGATGAATTTTGATAGTGATACCGAAGAAGTAACTATTGAGGTAAAACTCTGGTATTACGTGAGTGGTGGGAGCGGACATGTTGTTCACTCTGTAACCGAAAAGCTCGAATATGAGGTAGATTGATCATATAATAAATCTTTACCCTCATAATATTCCATGGTAAGAGGAACACCTTAACGGTGTGGGCGGGTAGCTCAGCTGGATAGAGCGTTGGCCTCCGAAGCCAAAGGTCGTGGGTTCGAATCCCGTCCCGCTCACCATGGAAAATATGCAGAACAATAAGGAGTTAGCCGGATTAATGGTTAGCTCCTTTTTTGTTTCTTTTCATCCCTGTGAAACTATTATGAAACTGGGTTGGTTTATATTGCTTCCTTGAGTTCTGAGTTAATAGATTCTCTTGCTTCTAGCCACTGACCAATTACCTCCAGAATGAACCAAGAAGCTAAGATCTTATATCCATCAGGGGAGCATAACATATCCTTAGCCCTCCTGAAAGTTGCCATCATCTTCAGCCAGTTATTGTATCCCATATCCTCAGCGTAATCCTGCATAAAGTCCTGTATCAACTCTGAGTTGTGATCAAAGAAGTCAATGCAGTCTGAAGCGGAAGTTGCAACTTAATACTCGTTCTGTTCTCAGGAAGTTAGAGGGCCAAAATTTAAAGTTAAATTTTCTATATATGTAAATCAAAAAAGTAGCAAATTAAGGTTAATAGATTATTGGCGAGGGAAGGTGCTGGTCCAGGCAAGTCCAGGGGAAGAATAAGCAGAGTATAGTGTCTGCTGAGTAGTTACAGTAATGTGCTTAGCGAACTTGTGAGTTTTTCGCTGAATAGCTACGATTTGAGATGATTTCGGTGTATCTGTCATCAATATCAAATACGTATTTTTTTTGTTTCACAGTAGTATCTGGTGGAACCCGGTCTATTTCGAAGAGATCATAGCCCTCTTTAAGATTTTCCCAGAATTTTATCCATTTTGAATGCTTGTGCTGGGCCATATTTTCGGCAGTCATCCTAAATGGGAATATGTGTACCCTGAAAAATGACTGGCCATTTTTTAGAGCGGCTTCGGCCAGGGTGTAGATTTCTTCAACTTTAGGGTCGGTCATTGCAAAGCATCCGATTGACACGCAGCTGCCGTGAACCATTAATGCACTTCCTGTTCGGCCATAAGTCCTATCATATTTGTTTGGATATCCTAAATTGAAAGAGAGGTGGAAGCTGCTGAAAGGATTCAATTGACTGCCTTGGACAAAATAAAAACCTTCCGGGCTCTGCCTATCGCCTTGTTTCTGTTTGGGGCCTAATTCTCCTGAGTAGGAACAAATTTCATATGTTTTAAAAAGTGTGTATTTTTTTCCCCCTTTTATCCATAGTTCAAGCTCATTTGATTTTTTGAATATCCGGATAAAGATCGGGTCACCCAATTGAGCATGGAATCGTTCCAGTTTGGCCTCAAAGGATGGTGTTAGCTTTTCGCAAACGGACCGGGACAGAGGGCTGGTTAACACTCTCGCCAGCGCAGGAAGAGAAGAGAGACACATCAATAGTACCGTGAATAGCAGCAGCAATTGATGTCGTTTGACAGAGTGTATAATGGACAAGTTTATGTAATCCTTACCTTGTTGTTAGACACGCCTTTTGAGCGTTATTAGCATACTATTTTCTTTTTTTCGATAAAAAATAGGAACCACTTCAGCTA
>JAUWDC010000021.1 GCA_030608985.1 Desulfobia sp.
GACTGTAAGAGGTGTCATCCTGAGATGACTTCAGGAAGGTGAGTTTTAAGATAAATTCAGAAACTCATTTTGTCCCATAAAGCAGACAAAATTCGGTAATCATTTGTTTGCGCTCATTAAGGGTGAACAGGAAATAAATGGGGCTTTCCATCAAGATTTTTAAAGCTTCTTTTCTTGTCATGGCTTCACCTGCTTAAGTTGATTATCTCTAACTTCTTTTTTTTTGATCGTCTATCTAAATTTAATGCAATTAATATTCCACTATTCTGCCTCAGCATTATTTGTTGATATTTCAGTACGTTGCCGGGGAAAATGTAGTTTTGATAATAAGTGCTCAAGTGGGTATATGGCCAATTGTAGGATTTGCCCCTGTCTTGCATTGGTGATATGGCTAGATTGTAGCACCACAAGGCTCCACTTCGATACAGCATCAAATGTCTCATAGAGGGTTGTGTAACCTTCCCATTATAATGCCGCAGTCCAATAATACAGGGTTGGTAATACGTGAAGGCTTCCAGATAGGGTCAAATCGGGATGTTGATTATTTAATGCCTTACAATTTGTTTTGTGTGAAAAATAACAAGAAATATAAAGATTGCTTGTGAAATGAAATAGTTACATCTGCTGTTAAGGCACTTATCCCGTTCAATCGGGGTTCGATGTGAGATAGATAAGAAACTCTTTATTTCCTTTGGGACCCAGAATGGGAGAGGCTGTTACTCCCTGGGAAATCAGTCCAAGAGATTCGGCAAAAGCAATTATATCGGCTATGACTTCTTCGTGAAGTGCAGGATCTTTTACAACGCCACCTTTCCCGACCTTTCCTTTCCCTACTTCAAACTGGGGTTTAATCAGTGCCAGGATAGACACTTTATTTTTAAAAAGAGGTATCAGTGGAGGGATCAAAAGTTTCAGAGAGATGAAGGCCGCATCTATGACAGCAAGATCAATGGGATTCTTGATTTCTTCCCTGGTAAGGTATCTGGCATTAGTTCTTTCAAGGACGACCACTCTGGAATCCTGGCGGAGTTTCCAGTCCAATTGGCCATACCCCACGTCAACAGCATAGATTTTAGAGGCTTTATTCTGGAGGAGGCAGTCGCTAAAACCGCCGGTAGAGGCTCCAATATCAGCACAGATATAGCTTTCAGGGTTGATATCAAAAGACTCCAGGCCTTTTTCAAGCTTGAGCCCCCCACGGCTGACATAAGGGCACCTGGCCTTGATTTTAACCAGACACTTTTCAGCTACCTGACTTCCAGCCTTGTCAACGACCTCTCCATTAATAAGAACCTGTCCCGCTGCAATGAGAGCCTGGGCTTTGTGGCGGCTGGATGCGAGTTCTCGAAGAAGGAGAAGTTTATCCAGTCGAATTTTTTTTGAGCGAGACGCTTTTTCTGTCTTTTGACTTCTGTCCTCTGTCCTCTGATCAGCCATTAGCTTTTTCGATCATATGGCAAAGTTCATCCGCCATTGTGTCGATGGTGTCAAAGTTTTTCCCTTCAGCCATGACCCTGACAACAGGCTCTGTGCCAGAGAGACGAACAAGTATGCGGCCGTCATTGCCAAGTTTTTCTTCCATGGTTTTGACGGTTTCATGAAAGGCCGGAATAAGATCAAGATCGATCCGCTTTGATGTCCGTACATTTTTGAGGACCTGGGGGAAAGACTCCATGATTGTGCTGAGTTCCGAAAGAGGTTTCTTGCGCTTGATCATAATGGAAAGAAGCTGCAGCGCTGCAAGAATCCCATCACCTGTCGTGTTGTGATCAAGAAAAATCAGATGTCCGGACTGCTCCCCGCCGAAAGAATATTTCTTTTTGCGCATTTCTTCGACTACATATCTGTCTCCGACCTGGGTTCTGACAAGTTTGCCTTTCATTTTCTTCATGGCAACTTCAAGGCCCATGTTACTCATGACAGTGGCAACCAAGGTCTTTTTCTTTAATTTTTTCTTCGTCATGAGATCACGGGCACAGATGGCCATGATGTGATCGCCATCGACAATATTTCCTTTTTCATCAGAAACTATAAGTCGATCTCCGTCACCATCCAGGGCAATCCCGATGTTGGCGCCGGTCTTTTTGACGATCTCTGCCATCCGTTGGGGGTAGAGAGCTCCGCATTCATCATTAATGTTTTTTCCGTCAGGTTCCACACCGATTTTTGTGACCTTGGCACCCAGCTCCTCAAAGACATGGGGCGCAACGCCATAGGTAGCACCGTTTGCACAATCGAGAACAACATGGAAATCATCAAGCGTGTAATGTGAAGGGAAGGTGTGTTTCAGAAAGACGATATATCTTCCGCGACAATCCTGGATTCGGTATGCCTTGCCAACTTCATCTGCCACCGGTCGCAATGCCGCCATTTTCTGGCTGAAAATGAGATCTTCAATGTCAGCTTCCTGTTCGTCAGGGAGTTTATAGCCTGTCCGGGAGAAGATCTTGATCCCATTATCCTGGAAGGGATTGTGGGAAGCAGATATAACCACACCGGCGTCGGCGCGCATGCTTGTAGTGATAAATGCGATACCAGGTGTCGGTAGAGGCCCTGACAGCAGGACATCAACACCCATGGAGCAGATGCCGGCGGCAAGGGCATTTTCAAGCATATAGCAGGAAAGACGGGTGTCTTTTCCAATAACAATACGATGACCATGTTTGAAATCTTTTACCAGAAAGGCGATACCTCGACCAACCTGCATGGCAATCTCTGTAGTCATGGGATAGATGTTGGCAACTCCCCGAATACCATCGGTTCCAAAAAGTCTTTTCATGAATTATTTCCTTACCATGTATTTTTGATGAAGTCGTAAAAACTATAAATTAACCACAGAGGGCACAGAGAGCACAGAGAAATCTTTTTTATTACAAACAGTTACCTCTGTGATCTCTGTGGTGAGAAAAGATTTTTTACGGCCCTTTTGAACTTTGTTCCTGAGGTGGGCTTCCTGAAATGTTTTGTATCTCAACAACGATTGTCTCAGGTTGAATGGAAGAAATTTGAACCCCCTTTACTGCAATCACATCAACAGGAATAGTGTGGGTGCCGGACGATAAATTTTTTACTTTGAGCTTTGCGGTAAACAATGTCGCAAGTTTCTTTTTGTCCCCTGATATGGAGAGAGGAACGCCGGCTGTCACGGTAATGAATTTTGGATCCAGAATATAATTGATCTTTTTATTTGTTACGTTCAGGAGGACAGGGATGTTTTTAATTGTTTTTGTGACTCTTTTTTCCCGGATGACAATGTTGGCGTTGACAATTGTTTCTCCTAGAAGATCTGTAATGTCCTGTGACAGATCAAGAGATGTTGCAATCTGGAAAGAGTGTGTAAAACCCTGAATGTCGATGGGAAGAGTAGAAAATCTTTTTTCCTTTTCCAGGATTCTCTGGGGGCCCGTCATCGGAATAGTCGGCGGATCAAGTTTGACGGAAACAAGTTCAAAACCTTTTTTGGGCTTACCGGTTGTGACAGCAATTATCGGAATGTTTTTCTGGATAAGCCTGTCCATCTGGAGAATGAGATCAGTGGGTTTAATGCGCAGCAATCGGACGCCACTTGGCAATGAAATAGTTTCAGGGGTATTTTTTACAACAATAGTTCCCGGAGTAGCATCGGAAAGGTCAACAGCGCGGGAAATGTGGCGGTCGGTTATTCTCCGTATCAGGCCGCGGGGCCCATTTACGGTAATTTCAATCTGGTTTGTGAACTGATTGGAAATAATAAGGTTCTGGGGCAAATTAACAATCTCTACAGGAATAGACAAGGTCATATCGACCTTGTCTTCTCCTACGACGAAGTACCAGAGAAAGATGGCGAAGAAAAAAGAGAACAATTTCAGGACCCAGTTTTTGGGCCATGACCTGCTACGCCAGAAATTTATTTGCGCTGCAACCAGTTTTTCCATTTGGTGGTATCAAATTCTTTGGGAATAAAAATAGCTTCAAGACGATTTCTTAATGACGGGATATCCAGATCACTGGTTATCCCACCATGGAGAACCAATGAAATTCGTTTTGTTTCTTCGGAAACAACAATAACGACAGCATCGGTTTCTTCTGATATGCCAATGGCTGCCCGATGGCGGGTGCCAAGATCTTTGCTGATATATGGATTCCTGGTAAGAGGTAACACTGAGCGGGCTGAAATAATTCTTCCTTTGCTGATGATGACGCCTCCGTCATGGAGAGGGGACTCAGGGTAGAAAAGGCTGACCAGTAATTCCATTGATACCTTGGCATCAATCATATGCGAAGACTCGATGTAATCCTGGAGGCCGGTTTCTCTTTCAACAACAATGAGGCTGCCGATCTGTCTGTCCGAGAGATACTTGGTCGCCTTGACAATTTCTTCAAGAAACTTTCCCGGATCTTCAGATGTTTTTGAGAAAGGAGTTTGACCTACCTGGGTCAAGGCGCGTCGAATATCCCGCTGGAAAACAATAATGATGATAAGAAAAATAGAACTGAGAAATGTTCCAAGGAGCCAGTAAAGTGTCATGAATTCCAGCTCGCGGGCTCCAAAATACATGACAATAAGAACACCAATGCCAACCACCATCTGGAAGGCTCTTGTACCCTTGATGAGAAGTATTATTCGATAAATAATGAAGGAGACGATCAGGATATCAAGAATATCCTGCCATCGTAATGACTTCAGAAGTTCTATCATTGTTGTACAATAGGCATGTCAGGCCCCGGCTGAGAGAGTATGAATATTGACAAAATAAAAGAATTATTCATCATGCTGAAATTATATCAAGAATTTCAAATAATTGTATCAAAGTTATTGAGATCTGTATATATTTTTCCCAGAGTAAAGTGAAATTTGTTATATGGTGTCTGAATTGTTCATGCAAATCTTTTACTTTTTTAATTTTGATCTGTATCGTCGTGGTTCTTTACCGAAAACACTATTGAATCAGGGAGAAGTGAAAAGGATGATCTTGACAGGGGGAATAAAGTAATTTATATAACTTGTTTCGTGTTTGCATGAAGCAGTATGATTCACCCTTATTTAACAGGGTATTGATCACAATTTGATATAAATAGTTTAGCAGGAGTTTTATTTTGGCAAATCATAAATCAGCGTTAAAAAGAAATCGACAAAGTCTTGTCAGAAGGGCTCGTAACCGAGCAAATAAAAGCAAAGTCAAAACAGCTGTCAGGGCGGTAGATGAGGCAATTGAGCAAGGAGCTGTAGAAGCAGCTCAGGCAGCTCTTATCGTGGCAATCCCTGTTATCCAGAAAGCTGCCAGTAAAGGGACATTCCATAGAAAAACAGCATCACGGAAGGTGTCACGCCTGACTAAAAGGGTTAATGGTTTTGTTGCAGGTGCCCAAGCCGCTGAATAAGTGATGGTGCTACTCTCCATAAAGGGGGGTAAAAGCCAGCAATGTCAAATTTGATAATCGATTCAGAAGAAATTAACTGAACGTAAGCCATGGACTTCCTTTTTTGGAGGTGCATGGCTTTTTTTTTGTAGGAGTTCACCAGCACCTCACGGAGTCTGCGCTTACCTCTTCGTCCGTTTTGGCCTTCTCACATAGAGGGGCTATAGTTTGAAGTCCCAAACGGACAAATCTAAGGCACTGGTAAACTCCTACAGCTTCGAGTTTTACTTAGGTTTATAGTTCTTGTGGAACTATTATTTTTTTTACTTATAAGAAACGTCATAAAGGGAAAATTTCAATGTATCAACCGGCGTTCAAAGACTTTCAAAAGCTTGCTGGGAAAGCAGGTATTATTCCTGTTTTCCGTGAGATAATTGCTGATCTTGATACTCCGTTGACTGTTTTTGCCAAGGTTGCCGGTGAAGAGAACCATGCTTTTTTGCTGGAGAGCCTTGAAGGAGGAAAAAAATGGGGAAGATATTCTTTTATCGGATTTGACCCGATTCTTACCTTTGAGAGTTTTGGTGAACGTGTTGAGATAAAGCGGGGTGACGTTGTTGAGCAGCGTCAGGGGGATCCTTTAGAGTTGCTCCAGGAGGTTCTGGAATCTTTTAAGGTAGGTCGGGATAATGATTTTCTTCCCCGGTTTTATGGAGGGGCAGTAGGATACCTGGGATATGATATGGTTCGTTTTATGGAAAAATTACCAGAAATGAATCCACCTCAGGATGTTTTTCCGGACAGCTCATTTATGATTCCCCGGCTGGTACTCATTTTTGATAACTTTCGCCAGACCCTCACGGTTGTTAATTGCGTTGAAACTGACGGCAGTGAAGACCCAGAAGCACTCTACCGCGATGCACAAAATAAAATTGACAGCATCATTCAGCGCCTGAGGACAAATCCTCTTCCTGCGGATATTGCCCAGTCAGTTAAGGCTGAAAAAAAGCACGATTTTCAGCCCAATATGACAAAAGAGTCATTCAAGAAAATAGTAGCCCAGGCTAAAGAGTATATTCTTGCAGGTGATATTATCCAGGTTGTACTGTCACAGCGATTCCACAGCAAGACAGACTTGTCTCCACTTATTATCTATCGCGCCCTCAGGCATATTAATCCCAGCCCGTATCTTTTTTATGTGAAGCTTGGTAATTCAGTTCAGATTGGATCGTCTCCCGAGATACTTGTCCGGCTGGAAAATAATATGGTTGATGTACGTCCTATTGCCGGAACCCGTCCGCGCGGTAAGACAAAAGACGAGGACATCGCCCTGGAAAAAGAACTTCTGGCTGACCCGAAAGAGCGGGCTGAACACCTTATGCTTGTTGATTTGGGGCGTAATGATGTTGGCAGAGTGGCAGAATATGGTACGGTGGAAACCCATGATCTTCTAATGGTGGAGAAATATAGCCATGTGATGCATATTGTGTCCGGTGTCCGCGGTAAACTGGAAAAGGGAAAGGATCAATTTGATGTGGTCCGTGCCTGTTTCCCTGCCGGGACAGTGAGCGGAGCTCCTAAAGTCAGGGCCATGGAGATCATTGAGGAATTGGAGTCGGAGCGGCGTGGTCCGTATGCCGGTGCTGTCGGATATTTTGGATTTTCCGGCAATATGGATTTTTGCATTACCATCAGAACATTTGTTATGAGTGGAGATGATCTCTGGGTCCAGGCCGGGGCAGGAATTGTCGCCGATTCCGATCCTGAAATGGAATATCAGGAAACACTCAATAAATCACGTGGACTGCGAAGAGCAGTGGAACTTGCCGAGAAAGGATTGTAAAGGGATATGATTGTCATCATCGATAACTACGACTCGTTCACGTATAATATTGTCCAGACTATCGGCGGGTTTGGAGTAGACCTGCGGGTGTTTCGTAATGATGAGGTGGAAATTGCCGCTATTGAGGAGATGAAGCCGGACAGGCTGCTGATTTCTCCTGGGCCGTGCACCCCTGCAAAAGCAGGAATTTCCATTGCATCAATACAGCATTTTGCTGGAAAGATTCCTATACTTGGCGTATGCCTTGGACACCAATCTATTGGTGAGGCGTTTGGCGGGCAGACAATACGTGCCGGCCGGATCATGCATGGGAAGACAAGTCCGGTTTACCATGATGGTAGAGGAGTGTTTACCGGTCTTCCCAGTCCTTTTGATGCCATGCGATATCATTCCCTGGTGGTGAGTGATCTGCCGGAATGCTTTGAGGTGAGTGCCCGTACTGATCAAGATGAGCTTATGGGGGTGAGGCATAAAGAGTTTATGATTGAAGGAGTTCAATTTCATCCGGAATCAATCATGACCCCTGATGGAATACAGCTGCTGAAGAATTTTGTCAGTTCTGATTATCCCAATATGATGAAGTCGTCAAAACTATAGATTAACCACAGAGCACACAGAGACCACAGAGAAATCTTTTTATTACAACAGTTACCTCTGTGATCTCTGTGTGCTCTGTGGTGAGAAATACTTTTTACAAAAAAACCATCTACAGGAGAGGCAATGATTAAAGAAGCAATTGGCAAGGTTGTCACCCATACTGATCTATCTGAACAGGAAATGATCGGCGTGATGGATGAAGTTATGAGTGGAAGTGCCACAGAGGCACAGATTGGCGCTTTTATTACTGCTCTCCGAATGAAAGGAGAGACTGTCGATGAGATTGCTGGTGCTGCCAGAGTAATGAGGGAGAAAGCAACGAAGGTAACGACCCCAGGCGCAGGAGATGTAATAGATATTGTTGGGACAGGTGGTGATGCCTCCGGAACATTTAATGTGTCCACCACAACCGCCTTTGTTGCTGCAGGAGCCGGCCTTATTGTTGCAAAGCATGGAAACAGAGCTATCTCCAGTCATTGCGGCAGTGCAGATGTCCTCGAGGCATTGGGGGTTAATTTGAACTTGACGGCTGAACAGATTGGTCAATGCATCAGCCAGGCAGGCATTGGGTTTATGTTTGCACCAATGCTCCATGGGGCAATGAAGCATGCTATTGGCCCGAGACGGGAAATAGGAATCCGGACTGTTTTCAATGTCCTTGGACCTTTGACCAACCCTGCCAATGCAAATGTGTATCTTCTTGGCGTTTATGCCCCTGAACTTGTTGAGACTCTTGCTGGAGTTCTGGCAAGATTTGACGTGAAACGGGCTATGGTGGTCTGTGGGGAAGGGAACATCGATGAAATAACAATTACCGGTGAAACAAAGGTCGCGGATCTGGTTGACGGAAATATTAGAAGCTATACGATTAAACCTGAAGATGTGGGATTAAACCGGGCATCTCTCAGTGATATTCGGGGGGGGGATACTGCTGAAAAATCGGCTGACCAGCTTCGTTCAGTCCTGAGGGGAGAAGCCGGTCCATGTCTTGATATGGTGTTGATGAATGGAGGGGCCGCTCTAATGGCAGCCGGCAAGGTAGCTGATTTGCAGAGAGGTGTTGATCTCGCCCGCCAGACCATAGAGTCCGGTGCTGCCATGGCAAAACTGGACGCTCTCGTTGCGGCCAGTAACGAGATTGATTAAAAATATAGCAAATCACAGAATGCCTGCCTTAGACAGAGGACAGAGAACAGAGGACGGAGGACTGAGTGTTGC
>JAUWDC010000093.1 GCA_030608985.1 Desulfobia sp.
TTCCATCATTTTCATGAACTCGTCACGTTTCTGGATGGACACCAGTCTCATTTTTGTATACTATACAGGCAGCTATACTACTGCATATGCACAGAAAAAACATCAAGGAGAAATAGAATGTTTGACATTTTTATAGAAACCCATTTTTCAGCGGGTCACCACTTGCGGGACTACCCCGGCGACTGTGAAAACCCCCATGGCCACAACTGGAGTGTCAAGGTAACAGTCAGGGCGACAGAGCTTGATCCTTTAGGGATGGGAATCGACTTCAGGACCGTAAAAAATGCTGTGAAAAAAGTTATGGATGACATCGATCACTGCGATCTGAACAGCCATCCCGCGTTCCAGGATAGAAACCCGTCATCGGAAAACATTTCTGTCCACATTTTTGAATCATTACAGGACGATCTCCACACTGACAGATACAGTCTCTTTTCTATACAGATTGGCGAAACACCACATACCAGTGTGATCTATTATGGCAAGCAATGAGCCTGATCGGGATGAGTACCCGCAGCTGAACATATCCGAAGTTTTTTACTCGATCCAGGGCGAATCAACCTTTGCCGGCTATCCATGTGTTTTTATTCGGCTCAGTGGATGCAACCTTCGCTGTTCTTTTTGCGATACAGCATATGCCTATGAGGAGGAAGGACAGAATTATACTCTTCCACAGCTCTTAGAGTTTGCCGAACGCCATCCATCCGCCTTGGTGCAGATAACTGGCGGTGAGCCCTTACTGCAGGAGGGTGTATATCCTCTCATGGAGCGGTTGCTTGAAGCAAACCGGATTGTCATGCTTGAGACAAATGGCTCGGTAAGCCTCAGGACTGTGCCGGATGGTATCATCAAAATCATGGACATGAAGTGCCCGGACAGCGGGATGTCGCAAAAAATGGATTATGCTAACCTGGGCATATTGAACTCTGCTGATGAACTGAAATTTGTAATCAGCTCAAGGGCTGATTATGACTGGGCCCGTAGTGTCATAGCAACCCATGTTCATTATTTTAATGATCCGGCGAACCTGCGGAAAAGAGTTAAAATACTTTTTTCCCCGACAGCAGGAACTCTTGAGCCATCTGCATTGGCGGAATGGATTCTGGAAGACGAACTCCAGGTTCGCCTGCAGCTGCAATTGCACAGAGTACTCTGGCCTGAAAAGAGTCGGGGCTGCTGATCTTGCATGGGCATCGAATGAAATTGTGGCAACCATACAATAAGGCTGTGGAGGTTTGAAACTGAAGAGAAAGTGAAAGAGCAGCTGCTCATTTGGCTGAAGGAGTTCTTTAATGCAGGACAACAACCGTCTTTCCATCCATAGCCACTCACACCTTGGCCGATGTATTTTTTTACGCTTTCTTCTTTTCTCCGCAGTCTGGCTCGTACTTACCGGTTCCGAGGCTGAAAGCTGGATTATAGGCTTTCCAGCGATCGGCTGTGCTGTTTTCTTGAGCCTCAAACTTTCCCCCTCTTCACATGTTTCCCTGAGCTTTGTTGGCATCTGTAGTTTCATCCCCTTTTTCCTGCGTCAATCCTCTTTAAGCGGCATAGATGTCATGCGGCGGGCACTCTCTCGGCGATTAGCAGTCAACCCTGGATTAGTATCATATACCACCTTTCTTCCGGAAGGAGCTCCCAGGATTTTCTTTGTCAATACCATCAGCCTCTTACCGGGAACATTGAGCGCTGACCTACAGAGTAATACCGTTACTGTTCATACTATTGACAAAAATATACCAATCTGGGCAAATATACAGAATCTCGAGCTTCGCATAGCGATTCTGTGGCGGGTAACCCCACAGAAAGGGAAGGCCCTATGAGTTACCTTCACATTTCATGTGCACTTATCATTCTCTGTTCAATAGCTGCCGGAATGATCCGTATTCTCAGTGGTCCCACTGCCGCCGATCGAATGATGGCTGCACAGCTTTTCGGGACCTGCGGGGTGGCTATTCTTCTTCTTCTGGCGAAGGGCATGGATACGATCGTTCTCCTGGACATTGCCCTGGTTTTTGCACTGCTGGCCGCCCTGGCCACCATAACCTTTGTTCGCCGTGCCTGGCATGAGCAGTCAGGAGTTCCAAGACGATGATAACCCTGGACAACCTCGGGATTCTCTGTATCGTTATGGGGCTGCCCTTCTTCCTGACCGGCACAGTGGGACTCCTTCGTTTTCCGGACATATATACCCGTCTGCACGCCCTTACCAAGGCTGACAATGTCGGTCTGGGACTCATTATTCTCGGCCTTTCTCTCCAGGCTGACAACCTGTTCACCGTTGCAAAACTCATTCTCATCTGGATTCTTGTATTGATCGCCAGTTCAGCCTCCTGTCATTTGGTGGCTCGCAGTGCCATGCAGAAAAACATTCACCCGTGGGTAAAATGATGTCTTATTCTATTCTGACTGTATTCGATATTGTCTTGATCTCCACCCTGCTGTGGCTTGCCTGGAAGATGCTCCGTTCAGAAGATATTTTCAAAGCTGTTGTCTTGTTTATTTCATTTGGACTGCTGATGGCCCTGGCCTGGGTCAGAATGCGGGCTCCAGATGTGGCGCTGGCTGAGGCCGCCCTTGGGGCAGGTCTAACCGGCCCACTGTTCCTTTCGGCATTACGTCGCATGGAACGCCTCCACAAGGACGAACGCCGAGTGGATATTGACGAGGAGCGAAAAAGTGACCGCACGCTCGACACAAAACAAAAGGAAGCGCTTTGACCCTGTTCTGTTGCTGGTTCTGCTGTTAATCGTCTTCCTGACCGGCCTGCTGGTTCAGGTGATCCTGGCTACAGATTATCTGGGATCGGGGCTGGGTGATGATGTAGCCCGTTTCCAGGATCTCAGTGGTGTGGAAAGTCCGGTGACCGCCGTTCTCCTGAATTTCCGAGGCTATGACACTTTGCTGGAGGTCATGGTCCTTTTAATGGCCGTTGTCGGCGTCTGGTCCCTGACACGGGCACCTTTCCCGAAAAAACCAATTGAACCAGGTCCTATACAGCTTGCTGTGGTCCGTCTTCTTGCTCCGCTCATGGTGCTGTTTTCGTTTTATCTGGTCTGGCAGGGGAGCCACCTTGCCGGCGGGGCTTTCCAGGGGGGAGCTGTTCTTGGCGGAGCCTGCGTTCTGATGTTGGTTTCAGAACTCCCATGGCTGAAAAATATCTCTTCCCGCTTCCTTCGCATAGGATTGCTTTCAGGTCCCCTTGTTTTCCTCGGTGTTGCCATCCTCTGTATTGTCCTGCAAGGAACATTACTGGATTACCCGCAGGAATGGGTTGGTACTCTTCTTTTGCTGATTGAAACAGCCTGTGCAGTGTCCATCGGCCTTACCCTTGCCTGCCTGTTTGCCGGCGGAAGGCCAAAAGACGATCTGTCCGGAGGGCGGAAGCGATGATCACCAATATGCTCTACAGTCTTGGGGGGCTTTTGCTTTTTATCATGGGGCTTTTCGCCTTGATAGCCTGCTCCCATCCATTACGAAAAATCCTGGCAGTGAATGTCATGGCAACCGGAGTTTTCCTTATCCTTATTGCCACCGCCTACAAACAGGCCGGCGCCGGAGAGATTGATCCCGTTCCCCATGCCATGGTCCTTACAGGAATTGTTGTCTCGGTAAGTGTAACAGCACTGGCCCTCATCCTGGCCTGCCGGGTACAGGAAACCTCGAATCGCTCTCTTAGTCAGCAGAGGAAAAATGACTTCACCGGGGCAGGCGAATGATCTCTTTTGACGATCCATCATGGATAGTTATTCCAATTATTCTGCCTTTGGCAGCCGGACTTCTCTGTTTCCTCACCCGGCGCTGGGCATTTGCCTTCTCTCTTGCTGCTTCCCTGGGCAATCTTCTTGCCTCCGGTATTCTTTTGAAGCAATTGCTCTCTGTCGGCCCTCTTTCATACAATGTCGGCAACTGGAAGGCTCCCCTGGGGATTGCATTACGCATTGACGGTCCAGCCATCCTGATGCTTCTTATGACAGCGGTGACCGGACTTGGAATAACCTTGTATGCCAGAGGCTATTTTTCTTTCAGAATCTCCGGCCAAAAAAAAATTGGCCGCCATGAAAGGCAGGAACGTTTCTTCTGGCCATTATGGATGACACTCTGGGCATCGTTGAACGGGCTATTTCTTTCAGCCGACCTCTTCAACCTGTATGTAACTCTTGAGCTGATCAGTATTCCGGCAGTGGCGCTGGCTGCTCTTTCAGGCAAACCCGCCTCCCAGATTGCTGCTTTTCGCTACCTTCTCGTCAGCCTGCTGGGCTCATTAAGCTATTTGCTTGGTGTCGTTTTTATATACAGGACATACGGAGTTCTTGATCTGGCGCTTTTAGGCAGCAAAACGGCCTCCGGAGCAGGAATAGGGGCGGCTCTGGCATTAATGAGTGTCGGACTCCTGCTGAAGACAGCTCTTTTTCCCATGCATTTCTGGCTTCCCCCGGCCCATGCCAATGCCCTTGCGCCGGTCAGTGCCATTCTCTCTGCTCTGGTTGTCAAAGCATCCTTTTACCTTTTGTTCAGGCTCTGGTTCGATGTGTTCGCTTCAACTATAACGGAACCTGCCCTGAATCTTCTTGGAACTCTGGGTGGTGTCGCCATTGTCTGGGGGGCCTTGCAGGCCATACGCCAGCAGCGCTTGAAGCTTCTGGTTGCCTATTCAACCGTGTCACAGCTTGGCTACCTGTTCATTGCCTTTCCGCTGGCATATCTGGAAAAGGGTGCCGACATATGGGCCGCGGTGATATTTATGGCCCTGGCCCATTCCTGCGCCAAATCCGCCATGTTTATGGCGGCAGGAACTATTTTTCTTCATGCAGGTCATGACCGGATCAATGATCTGGCTGGGGTGAGGTCATACCTACCTGTTACAGTCTTTGCCTATGCCATAGCCGGGGTGAATATCATGGGACTGCCGCCCTCGGGTGGCTTTATTGCCAAATGGCTGCTGATCTCCTCGTCTCTTAACTCATCACAATGGTGGTGGGGCCTTATTGTAATGGCCGGCAGCCTGCTGGCATCTGTCTACGTTTTTCGCGTAGTGTCCCGTTTTTTTGTCATTCCCGAGGGCTATCATGTTCCTGATCGCCAGCCGCACTCTCCCCTGCTGGAATGGCCGGCCCTCGTCCTTGCCCTGGTCGCTCTCCTGCTGGGACTGATTGCCCCCTATCCGCTGCACATTCTGGAAACCGGCAGTTCTCTGTTCGCCATGGTTTCTCAAAAAGGACTGCTGCTATGAACTATCAGGGATGGATCCTGGTCTGCATACTCCTCAGCTCTTTTTTGCCGGGCATTGTTATATTTGCCCTGCCGGAGGAAAAAACCGTCCTGCGTACCACTCTCAACCTCTGCGGCTCGGTCATAAAAATAATTTTGATCCTGATCATGAATATCGGCATTTATAATGGTCAGATCTATACAATCAGCCTGACTGTAATTCCCGGGGTGGTGCTGCTGCTCAATGCCGATCCGCTTTCCGCCCTGTTTTCCACCCTTTCCAGTGTTCTGTGGCTGCTGACCACGATATATGCCGTCGGCTATCTGGAAGATTCCCCCAACCGAAGCCATTTTTTCGGCTATTTCAGCCTCTGCGTCACAGTAACCATTGGAATAGCGCTGGCAGGAAACTTGGTGACCTTTCTGCTTTTTTACGAAATGCTGACTCTCACCACGTACCCGCTCATTATTCATCGTGGCACGGAAAAGGCCCTGCGGGCGGGAAAAAACTATCTTATTTATACTTTCTGCGGCGGCGGCGTATTCTTGTTTGCCGTTATCTGGCTTCAGACCATAACAGGGCCGGCCTCTTTCACAGCGACCGGC
>JAUWDC010000235.1 GCA_030608985.1 Desulfobia sp.
AGAATTTCATTTTTCATTATTTCAAACCTCCCACCTTTGTCAGGTAATCCTCGACCAGTTTATCCTGGTCGGCATCCTGGAGATTTTTCTTGAGAATCTCTTCAGCCATCACGGCTGCCTGCTCGACAATTTCTGCTTTCAAGCGTCGTTTGGCCTCAGCGATTTCATTCTGTACCGCCATTTCCGCCTGACGCTGTATACTTTCTGCAGCCCGCTCGGCCTCTTCGATAATACGCTCTTTTTCTTTATGCCCCTGGGCTATGGCTTTTTCCACCATATCTTTGAGCTCATCATCAATCCCAGCCAGTTTACCCTCGTATTCTTTATATTCCCTCTCAGATTCACCGCGCCGAGCTTCCAGGTCTTCGAATTCAGCACGAATCCCCTCCCGTCGGTTTTTCAATCCATCTGCTAAAGGTTTCTTTAGAAAATAGATGAGAATAAACATCAGGGCAGCAAAGTTCATGACCCGCCAGCCGAAATCTTTCAATTTTTCCGGAGACAGGGGTCCACCGTGGGCTGCGCCATGTGCATCAGCTGCTGCATTCGGATCAGCTCCAGAGGCAAAAGCAACACCGGCAACACCAATCACAACACCAGCTGTTAGCAAAGCAAGAGCTATCTGTGTCCATTTTCTGCTGTTTTTCATGTTACACGGCCCTCCCAAGCACCTTTTCAGCCATCTCTCCGGCAAACGCACCAACCTGATCCTTCAGGGCTTTTTCAGCAGCCGCAATATCAGAAGAAACCTTGGTCAGTTGATCCGCTTTCACCTTATCAGACTCCTCACGGATTTGCGCGAGCTTCTCGCCGCCAACGGCCTGCGCCTCACTCCGAGCAGAATCAAATTCAGCTTTTGCTTTTCGCCGAGCTTCTCTGAATTTTTCATCAAATTCCTCTGCCCGCTGTCTCGCATTAGAATGAAATGTCTCAATTTCATTATTGAGTTCCGCAATTTTCTGCTTCCTCTCCGCGAGTATCTTTCTCACCGGGCGATACAGCACTGCATTTAGAACCACAATCAATATCAATGTATTGAAAAGATGGATCATCATGGTGATATCTATGGTAATCATCAGCGCTCCCTACAATTGAATTATTTAAGACAATTAATTTCTTAAAGTCTGACAAGAAATGAATCGTCCTTCAGTGAAATTTAAGATTCAGTACTATATTCTTTTTTGGCTGTCAACTTTTTCATTGAAAAAACGGCACTATTCTATAAAAAAAACAGAAGATTGATGCAGTCGTAAAAACGATACACTCACCACAGAGGGCACAGAGATCACAGAGGTAACTGCTTGTAATAAAAAATATTTCTCTGTGATCTCTGTGCCCTTGTGGTGAGAAAAAGACTTTTCGAAGAATGACTTAGCGAGACAACTCCCTTTTTACAATCTCCGTCACCTTCCGCAACGCCTCCGGAAGCTTATCTGTCATAGTGCCGCCGGCCTGGGCCATATCAGCCCGTCCTCCACCACTTCCACCTACTACCGCAGCAATATCCTTAATAATTTTTCCGGCGTGGAGTTTTCCGGTGAGATCGTCACTCACTATCGCGAGAAGAGACACTTTTCCTTTCAGCTTACCCGCGAGGACAGCAACGCCACTGGCAAGTTTTTCTCTCACCTTATCTCCCACCTCACGCATTGTTTTTGCCGAATCAAGGCTAATTTCCGCCACCACAACTTTAACACCATCGATCTCCTGACACTGATTAATTAAGCTATCAAGGTCGGCAACAGACAGCCTGGCATTTAATCGGCCTATTTCCTTCTCCATCTCTTTCAACCGCACAAGGAGATCTTCTACCTTATTGCCAAGTAATTCCGGCGTGATGCGCAGCAGGTCACATACTTTGTCCAGCTTTTTCTGATTTTCCCTCGCCCTGGCAAGGGCTGTGGATCCGGTTACCGCTTCAATTCTTCTGACACCGGCAGCAATCCCGGTTTCAGAAAGTATCTGAAACAATCCGATCTCTCCAATAGCTGCCACATGGGTTCCCCCACAAAGCTCTTTACTCAAGGAATCAATTGACACAACCCGAACCGTGTCAGCGTATTTTTCGCCAAACAATGCTGTGGCTCCTCCGGCAATAGCTTCTTCTTTGGATAGCTGATCGGTGGTAAGCAATGTGTTATTACGTATTTCCTCATTCACCCTTTCTTCAACACGCTGTAACTCCTCAGGTGTAAGTGGAGAAAAATGAGTAAAATCAAAACGTAACCGCTCTGCGTCCACAAGTGACCCTGACTGCTTGACATGGTCCCCTAAAACCTCAACCAACACTGCCTGCAGTAAATGGGTGGCCGTATGGTTTCCGGCAATTGCTCTCCTTCTTCCTTCGTCCACCTGAAGATCAATCTCTGCCCCGGTTGTCATTGTTCCGGTTATATGCTCGACTTTATGACCAACTATCCCGTCACCCAGGGAAACAGTATCAACGACTGCAGCCCGGCCTGTTTTACCTATACATTCCCCATGATCCCCGATCTGGCCACCAGACTCTGCATAAAAAGGAGACGTTTCAATGACCAGTATCCCGCTTTGTCCCTCTTCCAGCTGGTCAACTAACTGACCGTCTTCTCCGACAATAGCATGAATCATTGAATGCCCGCTCAGCGTCTCATAGCCGGTAAATTCAGTCCGGTACTGCTCCTCCTTCAAAGATCGTATTCCCTGTCCTATTGCATCAAGGCTGCCGCCTTTCCATGATTTCCGAGACTGGGAGCGTTGCTGGTCCATTGCTTCATTGAATCCCTCCTCATCAACAGTGACATCTTGCTCAATGGCCACATCTCGCACAATGTCAATAGGAAAGCCAAAGGTATCATAGAGTTTGAATACAAAATCTCCCGCAATGATCGTCTGATTCAAATTTTTGAGTCGATCAATTTCTTTTTCTAGTATCTCAAGGCCATGCCCCAATGTTTCCAGGAAGCGTGCTTCTTCGTTGGTAACAACCTTGCCAAGCAGCTCCGCAACATTGAGGAGATGAGGGTAAGCATGACTCATCTCTTTCACCACATGATCTGCCACCTGCGCCATAAATGGCTTATTCAGGCCAAGAACACCCCCATATCTCACTGCTCGACGAATGATACGCCTGAGGACATACCCGCGCCCTTCATTGGACGACAGAACACCATCGGCAACCAGGAATGTTGTCGCACGGCAGTGATCGGCAATAACCCGCATTGCCGTATCTGTCTGGCTATTGTCCCCGTATTGTATGCCGGCAATTTCCCCTATGCATGCTATAAGCCCGCTAAAAAGATCGGAATCATAATTACTGTGGCCTCCCTGGACCACAGCAGCCACACGTTCCAGCCCCATCCCTGTGTCGATACTGGGTTTCGGAAGTGGCGTCATTGTGCCGTCAGCACTTCTCTCAAACTGCATGAAGACCAGGTTCCATAACTCCAGATAGCGATCACAGTCGCAGCCTACGGCACAGTCAGGACGATCGCAGCCTACTTCCGGGCCTTGGTCAATATGGATTTCTGAGCAGGGACCGCAGGGCCCGGTATCCCCCATGGCCCAGAAATTTTCCTCAGCGCCAAGCCTGACAATCTGTCCAGCCGGCAAATCCTCTATCTTTTCCCACATGGCGAACGCTTCATC
>JAUWDC010000225.1 GCA_030608985.1 Desulfobia sp.
TGGCTATCGTCCCCAGTTCTACTTCAGAACAACTGACGTAACCGGAATAGTCAATCTTCCCGAGGGAGTAGAGATGGTAATGCCTGGTGATAACGTCACTGTAGAGGGCAACCTGATTACGCCAATCGCCATGGAGGAAGGGCTTCGGTTTGCAATACGTGAAGGTGGCCGTACCGTAGGTGCCGGCGTTATTAACGAGATTATTGAATAAGGATCCTTGCATGATACAGACAGAAAAAATTCGTATCAGACTGAAAGGCTATGATCATAAACTACTTGATCAGTCAACTCTTGAAATAGTTGATACTGCGAAGCGGACTGGAGCCATCGTTGCAGGACCCATTCCTCTGCCGACAACTATAAATAAATTCTGCGTTCTTCGTTCTCCGCATGTGGATAAAAAATCTCGTGAGCATTTTGAGATGAGAACTCATCGCAGGCTTCTCGATATTCTCGAGCCAACCCAGCAGACCATCGATGCTTTGATGAAGTTAGAACTGTCTGCCGGAGTAGATGTAGAAATTAAATTGTAAAATAATAGAGCTTAAGGAACGTATAATAAATAACTTGAACAAATTAATGTCTTTTTTGCCGTCTTCTTCGTTGCTCGTCGATCACATAACCCGTTATGTTCGCTCCTTGCGCCTTGAATACAACAAAAAAACCTATTAATTTTTGTCCAATTGATTTATCTCCCGTTCCTAATTCTGCTCTTCAACGGAACCGTTAAAATTGCATTTTTCGGTTTCATATTTAAGAATTTCAGGTAGGAATCATGCCGAAAACATTAGGTATTTTAGGGAAAAAAGTCGGAATGACTCGGGTTTACTCGGATGACGGTACAGCCCTTCCGGTAACGGTGGTTGAGGCTGGTCCCTGTGTTGTTCTCCAGACAAAAAGTGTCGCTAAAGAAGGGTATAGCGCAATACAGGTTGGATTTGATTCTAAAAAAGAATCCAGAATGAATAAACCTGCAAAAGGACACTCTGCTGCTGGAGGAAAAGGGGGCTTTTATCATATTAAGGAATTCAGAGTAAAAGATTCCTCACAGTATGAAATTGGACAGGAAATTCGTATCAGTGATATTTTCAAGATAGGAGATATCGTTGACGTGTCCGGCATAACGAAAGGGCGGGGCTTCCAGGGAGTTATGAAGAGACACGGATTTAGTGGTGGCAATAAAACCCACGGATCCATGTTTCATCGTGCACCAGGTTCAATTGGCTGTAGTGCTTGGCCAAGTAGAGTCGTTAAAGGAAAGAAGATGCCCGGTCGGATGGGGAACAAGCTAGTGACAAAAAAGAATGTAATAATCCTTGATATCAGAGATGAAGATAATGTGTTGGTAGTGAAAGGATCTTTACCTGGTTCTATTACGGGTTTACTGCAGATTTATTCTAAATAAAATAACTGATATTGTATTCGTAGTTTTGGGGGTGCCTGGATATGGCAGTAGCGACCATAGTTAATACAAAAAATGATAAAGTCGGGGAGATAGATCTTAACGATTCTCTCTTTGGGGTTGAAGTTAAACCCTACGTTCTCCATAGTATTGTGAGAATGCAGAGGGCCAAGAGAAGGGCTGGTACAGCCTGTACCAAAACTCGTGCTGAAGTACGAGGAAGCTCTGCAAAGCCTTACCGACAAAAAGGAACGGGGCAAGCACGTGCTGGTAATAGAAGATCTCCAGTGTGGCGTGGTGGTGGAGTGGTGTTTGGTCCTAAACCAAGAAGCTATGCCTTCAAGCTTCCAAAGAAGGTAATGAGGCTCGGATTGCGTATGGCTTTGAGTACGCGTATGGCCGAAGAAAAGTTATGTATCCTTGATGATTTCAAGATGGATTCCATTAAGACTAAAGATTTTGTCGGCATTATGAATACCCTTGATTTTGATAATGCACTCATCGTAATACCTTCTCATGATGAGACTCTTGAAAGATCTTCACGCAATGTGCCAGGGTATAAGGTACTGATTTCTTCTGGTCTCAACGTATATGATATTTTACTTCATAAAAATGTTATTTTACTGCAGTCAACTATTGACCAGCTCGAAGAGAGGTTACTTTCATGAAAGATCTGTTCGATGTCATAAAAAAGCCATGCCTTACAGAAAAAGGTATGACCCTGCAGGAAAATAATAACCAAGTTGTCATTAAAGTGAATCCTTCAGCAAATAAGATTGAAATAAAAAATGCCGTTGAAAAACTCTTTAATGTCAAAGTTGATCGTGTGCGTACCGCGAATATGCATGGGAAAAAGAAACGTGTAGGGTTGCGCTCTGGTCGATGTCCAGATTGGAAAAAAGCGATAGTCACTCTTGCTGAAGGACATAAGATTGATTTTCTCGAAGAGATATAACTTCCTTTAGTAGTAATTTATTGAGAGTCACTCTCTACAATATCAAATAATTGGGGCTTGAAATGGCAACAAAGAAGACCTACAAACCGACATCACCGGGAAGAAGAAATTATGTTTCTATCGTAAACCCGGAATTGTCTAAAGAAAGACCGCTAAAAAGTCTTGTGGCATCACTCAGTAAGAGTGGTGGGCGAAATAATTATGGCCGTATCACAGCTAGACGAAGAGGCGGAGGCCATAAAAGAAAATATCGTATCATCGATTTTAAACGTGATAAGGAAAATATTCCGGCCAAGGTTGCTGCAATTGAATACGATCCAAACAGAACAGCGAATCTTGCTCTTCTTTTTTATGCCGATGGTGAAAAACGTTATATCCTTTCACCACTTGGGATAAAGGTTGGCGACATCATTGAGGCTGGTTCTCATGTCGATATTAAATTGGGGAATTGTATGCCAATGAGTAATATTCCCCTAGGAAGTGTCATTCATAATATCGAAATGCGTATCGGTAAGGGAGCTCAACTTGTCAGGAGTGCTGGAGTGTCAGCTCAGCTTATGGCTAAAGAAGGCGAGCATGTTCTTGTAAAATTACCTTCTGGTGAAGTTCGCAGGTTTCATCGGAAATGTCGTGCATGTATAGGCCAGATTGGAAATATTGAGCATGAGAGCCAAAAGCTAGGCAAGGCAGGACGTAATCGTTGGAAAGGTAACAGGCCAAAAGTGAGAGGCGTTGCCATGAATCCCCATGATCATCCAATGGGTGGTGGTGAAGGAAAAAGTTCTGGAGGTCGTCATCCTTGTACTCCTTGGGGTGTACCTACTAAAGGGTACAAAACGAGAAAACGGAAGACTTCTGATAAAGATATAGTAAGAAGACGGTCATAGACAAGGGGGAGAGTAGTGGCACGATCAATTAAAAAAGGACCTTTTGTAGATGATCATCTGCTTAATAAGGTTGAACAAGCAAGAGAGTCAGGGTCTCGAAAAGTTATTAAAACCTGGTCCAGGCGTTCTGACATCATACCGGAAATGGTAGGGCTCACTTTTGCTGTACATAATGGAAGAAAATTTATTCCAGTTTTTGTCACAGAAAATATGGTAGGGCATAAGTTTGGTGAATTTTCACCCACGAGAACTTTTTACAGCCATGCCGGCGATAGGAAAGTGAAAAGATAGTTACTTGAAATTTCGCTCACGCTGTTATTCTGTTTGTTTAACAGTAAGTTTGTGGATGCTATATATGGAATATAACTGTTTGGAGTTACGATATTATGGAAGCTAAGTCCGTTGCAAAAAATATTCGGATTTCGCCACAAAAGGCACG
>JAUWDC010000201.1 GCA_030608985.1 Desulfobia sp.
AAGCGCCCTGTACATGATCGGCAACATTGAGGAAATGAAAGTTCTGAATTCAGTCCCGCAAAAAGTAGCGCTGAGGCAAAATGAGTAATGAGTATTGAAATGACCCTAAAAATCCTGCTTCCCACCTCAAAATTTTTAGAGGAAAATGTTGAGAAGGTAAAGGGCGAAGGGTTTGAAGGTGAATTCTGCCTGAAACCGAGACATATTGATTATGCAACTGTTCTCATTCCGGGGATCTTTTCCTACGTTTCTATCTCAGGCAAAGAAAATTACATTGCCCTTGACCAGGGAATTCTGGTTAAGCAAGGCCCTAAGGTTATAATGGTCACAAGGAGGGCAATAGCAGGAGAGTTGGGCCAGCTCAATAATGAGGTGAAAAACATGCTCACGGAACGGGATGAATGGGAAAAACAGAATCGATCAGCAGTGGCCATGCTGGAGATAGGGTTTATTAAACGGTTTCTTGAATTCAGCCACCGCAATTGATCATGAGCAAGCGTAAAGATACTTTCCCTAAACAGGTCTATGACAGGGAAAAAAGAAAACTTGATGCCCGGAAAGAAGGCAAAAAGATATGGTTCGGTCTGGGCATGTTTGGTGTGATAGGCTGGTCTATTGCACTCCCCACAGTAGCTGGCGGTTTTCTGGGGATATGGATAGACTCTCACTGGCCAAGCAGATATTCATGGACACTGATGTTTATTCTTGGCGGCCTTGGCTTTGGCTGTTTCACTGCCTGGAACTGGATCCAGAAAGAACGACAGGAACTTTCTGGAAAAGAAAAATGATGGTCTCGCAAAAAGTCGTGATTTGAATTATCGCCACCGGTAATATCAAGTAGTTACAAGAGACTAACGCGGCGTATGAGTGCTTTTTACGAATACGTCAAAAACAGGAGGAGGAAGGCAATGGATAGCATGACGTATATTGCCGGATTTATCATAGGAGTCATTACAGGGCTTTATTATTTCTTTGGCCTTTGGTGGACCGTCCAGAAAGTGCCTTCCAGTGCCAATCCCAAACGACTGTTAGCTCTGAGCTTTATGGCACGTCTTATCCCGACATTACTCATCATGCTTTTTGCTGCTCGATATAATCCAGGCATGTTTATTACGCTTCTTGCCGGTTTTTTCCTGGTTCGTGTTCTCATGACCAGGAAAATCGGCAGAATGAACAAGGAACCAAGGAATGCAGCTCAGTCCTGACAGTTCTATACTGTTTCAATTCGGCTTTCTTACCATAAATGCCACCATACTCTTCACATGGCTGGTTATGGGACTCCTTGTGCTGGGATCATGGCTGGTCACCAGGAATCTTTCCACCGGGCCAGTTCTTTCAAGACGTCAGAATTTCCTTGAAAGTATTATCAGCTTTATTTTAGGTCAGGTTGGTGATGTCACCCGACAGAAGCCGGAACGGTTTCTGCCTTTTCTCGGAACGATTTTTATTTTTGTGGCTGCTTCTAATCTGCTGTCTGTTGTTCCTGGTTTTCAAGCTCCCACAGGATCCTTGTCAACTACCACTGCTCTCGCCCTTTGTGTTCTTATAGCTGTTCCTGCATACGGTATTGCCGATTCCGGGCTGGGTGAATACCTGAAAAATTATATCAGGCCGACACCAATGATGCTGCCCTTCAACATAACCGGCGAGATAAGCAGGACCCTGGCTCTGGCCGTGAGGCTGTTCGGCAATGTGATGAGCGGCAGCATGATCGGCGGGATACTCCTGGCCATAGCCCCGCTTATTTTTCCTGTTATCATGCAGTTGCTTGGTCTGCTTACAGGATTGGTTCAGGCCTATATTTTTGCTATTCTTGCCGGAGTCTATATTGCTGCCGGGCTTAAAATTCACGAAGAGAGTATTCAGCAACACACCCGGGACCCGGCCTCTATTTGAAATAGCAACTTTAGAAAACACACCACGAAGAACACAGAGAACACGAAGAAAAAATTTAAACATTTTTTAAAAAACTTCGTGTACTTCGTGCTCTTCGTGGTCAAAAAGTACACTATAAGGAGACACCACATGGACAGTTTAACCTTTGTCGCAGTCGCTTCAATTATTTCTGCCGGTCTCTGTATCGGTATCGGCGCTATCGGGCCCGCCCTTGGTGAAGGACGTGCCCTTGCCCAGGCCCTTTCTTCAATAGCGCAGCAGCCGGATGAAACAAACACCATTACCCGGACACTGTTTGTAGGTCTGGCAATGGTTGAATCCACGGCAATCTATTGCTTTGTCGTATCGATGATTCTTATCTTTGCCAATCCCTTCTGGAACTATTTCTTATCCCAGATAGGAGGCTGATGAATGCTTATTGACTGGCCTACAGTCATTTTTCAGATCATCAACTTTCTGATCCTGATTGCTCTTTTGAAACGATTTCTCTATGGTCCTATTATCAGGGCCATGGATGAACGTGAGAAGAAAATTGCCCAGAGGCTTGCCCGGGCAGCCAAGGCAGAAAAGGAGGCCGCAAAGCATGCGTCCCGTCTTGCATTAGACCAGGAAGAATTTGCCAAAAACAGGGTAAGTATGCAGCAGGAAGCACGTCTTGAAATCGACACATGGAAGAATGAAAGTATTGAAAGGCTGAAAAACGAGATTGCCGACCAGAAAAAAGATTGGCAGAAAAGTCTTGAAGATGAACAGGAGGCCTTTCTGCAGAAATTAAAGATCAGCATCAGCCGACAGGTTTTTCAGGTAGCGAGAAAAGCCTTTACGGACCTTGCCGACGAACAGCTTGAAATCCGTCTGATTGATACTTTCCTGGAGAAGATAGAACAGGAGCTGGCCTCTATCGAAAAACAAAAAACAGAACATGAAACAGTCCATATCACCTCCGGCTTTCCTTTACACCAAACTGAAAAAGATCGACTCCAAAAAGGACTCTCGCCGTTTTTTCCCCGACAGGAAAATTTCCATTTTCAGGAAGAAGCGGAGCTGGGATTCGGCCTTCGTCTCCTTGCCGGCAATCACAAGTGGGAATGGAACCTCAACCGATATATGCGTGATATTGAAGATGAGATTTTAAAAACCATGGGCATGGTGAAATGACGGAAAAAAACTCTCTCAGCAAAGTTCTGGATGAAACGGCCCAGGAACTGGCAGCAGGAATGGAACACTACAAGGCTTCTGTAAGCCGGGAAGAAGTGGGTCATGTTCATTCGCTTAGTCAGGGAATTGTCTGGGCAAAAGGTCTTGAGCACATAAAATCAGAGGAGCTTGTTGTCTTCACCAACGGTGTAGTGGGTGTTGTCATCGATATCCTGCCGGACAGAACCGGAATCGTCCTTTTAGATGAAGAAAAAGGCTTGAAAGCTGGTGATGAGATCAGCCGTACCAAACGTATTCTTGAAGTCCCGGTGGATATGTCTCTCATTGGACGAATAGTTGATCCCCTTGGCAGGGCCCTGGACGGGAAAGGGCCGATTCAGGCCGAAGAGTATCTTGCCGTACAGCGTGAAGCCCCTCCGATCATGGCCCGCGGACCGGTGAACAAACCCCTGCAGACAGGCATAAAAGTAATCGATGCTCTTATCCCCATAGGCCGAGGGCAGCGGGAACTGATTCTAGGAGACAGGCAAACCGGCAAAACCGCCGTTGCACTCGATACGATTATCAACCAGGCAGACAAGGATGTACTCTGTATCTATTGCGCCATTGGCCAGCGAAGTTCTTCCGTTGCCAAGCTGATGGCTGAACTCAAACGCCACAATGCAATGGAATACAGTATCGTTATTGTTGCCGAAGGCAGCGACCCTCCAGGCCTGCAGTTCATCGCCCCCTATGCGGCCACTTCCATAGCCGAGTTCTTCATGAACAAAGGTAAGGATGTCCTGATCGTATATGACGATCTGACAAAACATGCCCTTGCCTACCGCCAGATATCGCTATTGCTCAGACGGCCGCCGGGGCGAGAAGCCTATCCCGGGGATATATTTTATGTGCACAGCCGCCTGCTGGAGCGATCAACCAGGTTA
>JAUWDC010000231.1 GCA_030608985.1 Desulfobia sp.
GTGAAATTGAAGAATTCGTTATTTCACGAGTGTTCCTCAGTTCTTGTACAGCGGGACACCTCAAGAAACCAGTACGGCCTTTTGCAGTTGCAGCACATTATTTTCCCGTTCCGGCAGAAAACAAACGGTTCTTTTGTCTCCCTCGATGAGGCCTATTTCCTGCAACGATTTTTCTGAAAATGTGGCAAAAAGGGATTGTTTGAAAAAGTAATTCCTGATTTTTCGTGTATAGAGGGGCGGGTATTCTTGTGGCATTGTATTCCACAACCTGTCCCTTTGCTTTTTTTGCGATTCCACCTTAAGGTTTTCTGGAAGAAACCGATTTCCCGATCGAAGCCAGTCATATCGTAAAATTTCTTGAATAATTTTATTATCTGCTCTGTCGGAAGACATTTCAACGAGTATATTACTCATGAGCTTCTGGGTTTTGGCACGATGGAAAAATTCTGAAGCAAAACAGTGTTCAAGTAGTTTTGAAAAGAATGAATACCCATCTTCCCTTTTTTGAATATAAGTGAAAAAAGAACGAAAAAAACGGGTGTTGTAGAAAGATTCCACGCATTCTCCAAACCAGTACAGCCGTATCAGTTGTTGATGACTGAGCCAGTTAGTGGACAGTACCTGGTAAGGGGGGCGAGCACAGTGTGTTAATCCGAAATCATTTACTTCTCTGCTGATGGGTGTTTGTGGAAGAATTTTTAATAATCCCATTTGGATATAATGGGGAAGAATGGTGAAGATATCGCTAAATGAGCGGGCAAAGGTTTCTTCAGTTTCAAATGGAAGACCAAGAATAAGGTCAACATGAAGATGAATTGAATCAAGCCCCATAAGTCGCCTAATAGTATTCAAGGCTTTTTCTATGTCTGTTTTTCGGCGAACCGCTTTGAGGGTTTCAGGGTTGGTGGATTGAATACCTATCTCAAATTTAAACAATCCTGGTGCCACTTTCTCAAGAAATGAAAACATTTCCTCGTTAAATAAATCAGGAGCCATTTCAAAATGAAATACACTCTTCCCGCCATGTTCAACGAGAAATTCCCACAATTTCAAGGCCCTTGTTGATGAAGCATTGAATGTCCGGTCAACAAAACGGATTATCTTTGGCTCATGTCTTAGAATCTCTGAGAGCTCTTTTTTTACGAGTTCTATATCCTTGTTGTGCATATTTTTGTCTGCTGAAGACAGACAATAGCTACATGAAAAAGGGCAGCCTCGTGATGCCTCATAGTATATATTTCGGTCTGCCAGTGTCTTAGAAAGATCTTCCGGCGTGTATGGGAAGCGAAAGGAGTTATGTGTTCCTCCTGAATAATCAGGGCCAAGAGTTCCCTGTTCCAGGTCAGTATAAAAAGAATCAGGAATCCCTTCTATTTCTCCATGAACAAGTGTGCAGTGTGCAGGCAGGTTTTCCTGGTTCAATGCAGAGATTTGCGGCCCTCCTAAAATGATTGGCAATGATGGTTTAACCCTGCCAATATCTTTAATAAGCCGGAGAACATAATCCGCATTCCATATATAAACCGAAAAGAAGAGAGCATCATGGTTTTCGCTGGTAAGGCGAGTAAGTGTATTGAAATAAGGATCATTAATGGTAAAATTATGAAGCGTGATCCTGCATCCCCTTACGAAGTGAAGCAGCTCGTTGCGGACATAAAACAAACTGAGGCATGAGTGGGTATACCGGCAATTTATGGCGATAATTGAAAAGTTCATATAGCGGAGTGTGCGTCAATATTAAAAGAGTAAGACAGCCTGCAGGAATCCCTTGACAAGCGCCGGCCAATTTTGCTGAAATTGAAAATGTAACTATAAACACTGCTGATTGGCATTGCATGCATAAAATGTATTGATAATGTTGGGAATTATTACTAGATTCATTCGTCATTTCATTTATAGAACAGAATGTGTCTTCAAACACAAAAATATTATTATCAGGTGGTTATAACCTTACTGTATGCTTAGTTTAATTGAAAAACTAGGAGCTTCTTTTTTATCAATTGTCAGAGATCTTGGCCGAATGGGCCTCTTTCTTCTTTCGCTGATTCGTGGTCTCTTCAGCCGTCCTTTTCGTTTTCGTGAGGTTGTCAGGCAGGTTCGTCTCATAGGAGCTGACTCTTTCTGGGTTATTTTTTTTACAGGGGGATTTACTGGAATGGTGCTTGGGCTCCAGGGGTACTATAGCCTGAAAAAATTTGGATCAGAAGGGCTACTTGGTTCCATTGTGGCACTCAGTCTTATTCGAGAACTGGGTCCTGTTCTGACTGCCCTGATGGTCACTGGAAGGGCTGGTTCTGCAATGTGTGCAGAAATTGGCATAATGCGTAATTCGGAGCAACTTGATGCTCTTGAGTGTATGTCGATTGACCCTTTCCGTTACTTGATATCTCCCAAATTTTTAGCAACGATGATATCGGTACCAATTCTGACACAATTTTTTAGTGTAGTAGGTATTGGTGGCGGCTATTTGGCTGGTGTTGTTTTACTTGGTGTAAACCCTGGTGCATTTTTCTCTGGAATTGAACAAAGTGTTGTTAATCAAGATATAAATCTAGGCATAATCAAATCTTTTGCCTTTGCATTGCTTATTATATGGATTTGTGCCGGCAGGGGCTATTATGTTCATAAAATCCGTGATGGTGGTTTTGGAGCCGAGGGTGTCAGCCGTGCAACAACACAGGCAGTGGTGATGTCATCTATCTCTGTTCTTGTATGGGATTATTTGATAACTGCCGTCATGTTATAGACTAAACACCACGCTAAAAGTGTTGTGATGAAAAAAAAGCCGGTTATTGAGTTTCGAAACATAGTTAAAAATTTTGGCAGTCAACGGGTACTTGACGGAGTCAACGTTTCTTTTGAGTCAGGGCAGACAACTGTTATTGCAGGAGGAAGTGGCCAAGGGAAAAGTGTGACTCTTAAACTGATACTTGGGTTGATATCTCCAGACGAAGGAGAAATACTTGTCGATGGAACAAACATAGTCGGCATGAATCGAAAATCTATTAATGAGGTAAGAGGCAAATTTGGGGTACTGTTTCAGGGTGGAGCACTTCTTGATTCTGTTACAGTATATGGTAACGTAGCGTTACCTCTTCAGGAGAGATCTTTACTGAAAAAAGATGAGATTGACATTCAGGTCAGTCAAATGCTTCATCAGCTCGATCTGAATGGCCATGAAGATAAATATCCTGCCCAATTAAGTGGCGGAATGAAAAAAAGAGTTGGGCTGGCCCGGGCATTAATGCTGCAACCTGAGATTATGCTGTTTGACGAGCCAACAACAGGTCTTGATCCGCATATCACGCTTGATATTTATCGTTTATTTTATCGTACACAGAAGCAATTTGGTTATACGGCAATTATTGTCAGCCATGATATCCCAAGAGTATTTAATCTTGCTGACAAGGTTGTTATCTTAAACAAGGGGAAAATGGTTACCTTTGATAGTCCTGAAGAGATTCAGATGAGTACGGATCCAGTGGTTGCTGATTTTGCAGCTGAAACAATGGGTCATGTATATAGAAGTAACGAAATGGAATAGAGAAGTATGAAAAAAATAAATTTGGAACTTATTGTCGGTTTTTTCCTGATCGCTGGTTTTTGTGCTTTTGCCTATATCTCCCTTCAGTTTGGCGAATTCCCATTATTTACC
>JAUWDC010000236.1 GCA_030608985.1 Desulfobia sp.
CCGCTGGTTTTTACGGTAATAATGGTCAGTCTGATTATGCCGTTGCCAATGAAATTCTAAACAAAACGGCCTATCAATTTAGACACTACTATCCAGATTGTCATGTGGTCTCCTTCAACTGGGGACCCTGGGACGGTGGCATGGTGACGGCTGAATTGAAGTCTTACTTCCAGCAGCGGAATGTCGAGATCATTCCAATGGCTGAGGGTGTAGAGATTTTTGCCAACGAACTGCATCAGGAACGAGGTCAGACCATCCAGCTACTGGTTGGCAGCTCCATGCGCTCTGATGTGGACAACAGCAATACGCCGTTGCGCACATTTCAAATCAATACCAGCCTGCTGTTGGAAGACAATCCATTTTTAAATGACCATGTGATTGGCGGTAGCCCGGTATTACCTTCGGCAACCGCTCTTTCATGGATGGCTAATATCTGTGAACGGCTTAGCCCTTCTTACCACTTTTTTGAATGTGATAATTTCCAGGTGCTTAAGGGAATCGTGTTTGATAAAGCTCAGGCTGAATCGTATCAGGTTGATGTAAAAGGGCTTTCCAACGATAACAATATCAGCCGTTTCCAGGTGACTATTTCATCAAAGAATAGCAGTGGCAAACAGGTCTGGCACTACAAGGCTGATATACTGGTGGCCAAAGAGCTGCCAGCTGTGCCTATGTACACGCAATCAGATTTGAGTGAAACAGAAAGCACAACAGGGGAGACCCTGTATAAAAATGGCACACTGTTTCATGGTTCTCTATTTCAGGGTATCGAGAAGGTGATCAACACCTCGATGGAGAAATTAACCCTGCTCTGTAATCTGGACAAAATTAAGGATTATGAACAGGGGCAGTTCCCCATTAGCTCGATAAATCCCTTTGCGACCGACCTGATGTTCCAGGCGATGCTGGTCTGGGTGAGAAAACATCGTCACCTGGGTAGCCTGCCATTGAAGTTTATGAAGGTGGTGAACTATAAGTTAATTCCAACTAAGGAAGACTTCTATATCTCACTGGATGTGGATTCAACCTCAGAGACCAATATGACCGCTGATGTCGTTATCCATGATCAAAAGGGGAATATCTACTCAAGAGCCTTTGGTGCTGAAGTTACCGTGAGTCCAGGTCTGAACTCTATGTTTACAAAGAAATAGAGCTGTATGGATAAGATTGCAATTATAGGCACCGCCTGCCTGTTTCCCGGGGCGGAGTCACCTGAAGCCTACTGGAAAAATCTGCTTGCCAATAAAGATTCCCGGGTTGCTGCCGATGCGCAACAGATGGGGCGTGAACCCGCTGACTATTTTAATCCGGCAAAAGATGGTCCAGCCAAAGAGATCAGGGATAAATACTATTGCACGACAGGTGGTTATATTCAGAACTTCCAGTTTGATAGCAAGGGTTATGCCCTGGAAGCTGAACAACTGGATGGACTTGATAATACCTTTCAGTGGGCCCTGCATGTTAGCCGTGAGGCATTAAAAGACTCAGGTTATAGCGAACAGGCCGACAAACTGGCTCGCTGTGGTGTGATTCTTGGCAATCTCTCTTTTCCTACCAAAAAATCAAACCAGCTATTTTTACCGCTCTATCATCAGGCACTGGCCACTCCGTTAAAAGAGCTACTAAATGACCAGAGTCTTGAAATGGGTGCCGGCTCAGTGGGTGTCGGGTCAGAGATGGATCTGTCTAAAGCAGCTTTAACTAATGGCGGCGTTGGCGGTCATCCTGCAACTACCATCAATCAGGCCCTGGGACTAGGTGATGTATCGATGGCACTGGATGCTGCCTGTGCATCATCACTCTATAGTATGAAACTCGCCTGCTCCTATCTGCACTCTCATAAAGCAGACATGATGCTGGCTGGAGCCGTTAGTGCCGCAGATCCCTGGTTTGTTGCTATGGGTTTCTCAACCTTTAAGGCATTCCCCGAAAATGTGATCAGTCGACCTCTGGATAAAAACTCCAGTGGCTTAAATACCGGCGAGGGTGCCGGTATGTTTGTATTGAAACGTTATGAGGATGCCATACGGGATGGCGATACCATCCATGCGGTGATCAGCGGCATTGGTCTGTCCAATGACGGTAAAGGGAAATTTGTTTTAAGCCCCAATCAGGCGGGTCAGGAGATCTGTTTTCAACGGGCCTACAACGATACTGAGATAAATCCAGAAGATGTGGACTATATCGAGTGTCATGCGACCGGAACACCTCTGGGAGATGAGACTGAAATCCGATCTATGCAGGGTTTCTTCGCCGATAAAAATGTCCACTTCACCATGGGCACAGCCAAATCTAATTTTGGCCATTTGCTGACCTCAGCCGGTATGGCGGGCATGCTAAAAATTATTTTGTCGATGAAAAATGATCTGTTGCCTGCCACTATCAATATTCAAACCCCGCTAAGCTCTGACAGTAACACGATTGCCGGTGATAAAATCCTGACGAAAAATAGTTCATGGCCACAGCTTGAAAAACCTGGCCAAAGTCATCAGCAAAGTCATCAGAAGCGGGGCAGGCAAAGTAAAAAGGTGGCAGCCATCAGTGCCTTCGGTTTCGGTGGAACCAATGCACATCTGGTGATGGAAGAGCATCTTCCGCTTAATAAAAAAGAGCAGGTAAAAGTAGCAAAAAAGAAGGTCGCTAAAACAGCCAGTCAGGCGGTCTCTATTGTGGGTATGGGTGCCTATTTTGGACAGAGCAAATCGTTGTCTGAGTTAGAAGAAACCATCTACAAATCCAGACGGCTACAGAGGTCCTTACCAAAAGAACGTTGGCAGGGTATAGAAAACGATGCCAGTTTATTGAAAAAGTTTGCTCTTGATACGCCAGCTGCCACTAATAATAGTGCCGCCCCGCAGGGTAACTATATTGATCAGTTTGATTTTGATTATCTCTATTTCAAAATCCCCCCGGAAGAGCAGGCACCTTTGCTACCGCAACAGCTGCTGATGATGAAGGTGCTGGATGAAGCACTGCAGGATTCCAGTCTGGCTAAAGGTGGCAATGTTGGTGTTATTGTGGCGATGGAGATGGACCTGGGCATCCACCAGTTCCGTGGTCGCATTGACGTGGCCTGGCAATTGCAGGAAAGCCTGTCTAACAGTCAAATAAAATTAAGTGAAGTGCAGCAACAGCAGCTAACGGATCTGTTAAAAGACAGCCTGCACAATGCGGTTGAAATTAATCAATTTACCAGTTTTATCGGCAATATTATCCCTTGTCGAATCTGCTCTCTATGGGATTTCTCCGGCCCGGCTTTCACTATCTCGTCAGAAGAAAATTCAGTGTTTAAGGCTCTGGAAGTGGCGAAGCTGTTTTTGGACTCTGGTGAAGTGGATGCCATGGTTGTTGGTGCAGTGGATCTGGCGGGTGGTTTTGAACACGTCTACCTGCAAAACCGGCGTAACCCTCTGGATAAAAACAGTAGCTCCGGCTTGAGTTTTGATCAAAACAGCTCAGGCTGGAGCATTGGTGAAGGTGCCGGTGCCGTGGTTTTAAAACCTTATGATCAGGTCAGGGAGAGCGAGCGGGTTTACGCTAATATTGAAGCACTGGCCGGAAAACGAAACATCTCTGCCGATAGTCTGCAACAGGCCTCTGCCGATGCCTTGT
>JAUWDC010000291.1 GCA_030608985.1 Desulfobia sp.
CGAATTCCTCCACCATATGGAGCGCGAACAACCAAAGGAACATGAAATCTCCCTTGGGAACGATGGCGAAGGCGGGTCGCATGGGCCTCAAGCTGATGAAAAATGTAATAGGAAAAACCGGAAAATTGAATTTCGCAGACAGGACGCAGGCCATACACAGCCATACCGATAGCCGTTCCGATAATTCCGGATTCTGCAAGCGGCGTGTCAACAACCCGTTCCTCACCAAAAGTACTCATGAGTTCGTCAGTAACACGAAACACACCGCCATCAACCCCCACATCCTCACCTAGAATAACAACCCTGTCATCCTTTTCCATCTCCTGGCGCATTGCCAGATTCAAGGCCTCTACCATTGTCATTTTAGTCATGGTTCGCCTCCTCTTGTATCAGAGACAACTCGTGTTCCATTTCCCGCCTCTGCAGGACCAAGCTTGATGGAAGTTCGGCAAAGGTATGGTCAAATATACCCAGGGGATCTACTTCCTCCTGCATACGTTTTTCAGCTCTATCCACAACACCCTGCACCTCCTCGGCAATTTCTGTCTCAAGCTGTGCTATATCCTCGTCGGATAGAAGCCCTTTGTCTTTCAAATAGGTCTGAAAACGTGGAATGGGATCCTTTTTTTCCCACTCTTTTACTTCTTCTTCCGAGCGATATTTTTTGGGATCATCGGCAGTGGTATGAAGACTCAGTCGATACGTAAAGCTCTCGATTAAGGTTGGCCCTCCTCCGGACCTGGCACGCTCAACTGCTTCCTGGGCGGCAGCATAGACGGCCAGAATATCGTTGCCATCAACCTGAATACCTGGAAGTCCATGGGCAAGTGCTTTCTGGGCAATAGTTTTTGCATGGGTCTGTCTTGATCGCGGTACTGATATGGCCCATTGATTATTCTGACAGATAAAAACAACCGGAGACTGAAAAACGCCGGCAAAATTCAGTGCCTCATGGAAATCGCCCTCGGAGGTAGCGCCATCGCCAAAAAATGTCATGACCACATCGGGCTGGTGGCGATACTTGATGGCCATCCCGATTCCAACTGCATGGAGCATCTGTGACCCCACAGGTATGGAGACAGGAAGATCATTTCGCCCTTCTTCAACAGCTCCTCCTTCATCATAGCCGCCATAAAAAAGAATAAAATCTTCCTTGGGTTTTCCACGCCAGAACTCGGCAAGGGCTTCCCGGAAAGCCGGGACCATCCAGTCAGAGGCCTTCAGGTTTGCCACCGCTCCAAGCTGGGAAGCCTCCTGGCCCTTAATCGGAGGAAATGTACCAATGCGTCCCTGTCTTTGCAGGTTCAACATCCGCTCATCAAAGCGCCGACCGGCCAACATCTCCTTGTGGAGCTTTAATAAAAGTACATCCGGGATGTCCGGTTCAAGAGCCGTATCAACATGACCTTTTTCATCGAGTATCGAAAGATATTCGACACGGTAGGGCAGTTCGATTTCACTTCGTGGCATGCTTGCCTCCTCTCTATTTTATATAGTCCTCATTTAGTCCTCATTAGCAGGGTTCGCTGCAGGCATAATAGTATACTGTGAGGCAATAGCAGGTATTGTCTCGCAAAGTACAGGAAGGGTGACGCTTTTTGATGGGGGTTCTGTTGCTGCCACCCTGGAACCTGTTGCTGTTTTATACGCAGGAGAGTTGTTCAGCCCGGGAACTTTATTTTTATTGTTTCCTGGCCCAGTTTACGCTTGACCTTTATCTGCAACTCTACATCACCGCTGCGCAACCCCAGTGACAAGGGAAGTTCACCCCTATCTTCCTCAATGTGAAGAATTGCCCGTATAATTTCGGTAACTTTGTCAAACAGTGCGACACTTAACGCCGGCAGGGTGATTGTAGCATCACCCTTTACCGTCACAGTTACTTCACCGTCTTTTTTCTTCAGAGAAAGTTTTCCGGCTCTTTCGGTCAGGGAGTACATGATTGCCAGCGATAGATATTTTACACCATTTTCTTCCAGGTCCCCTTCTGCGGAAGCGGCCATGGCTTGCAGTTGCTTCTGGAAATCTGTTTCCAGGTAACAATCGCACATCTCCTGTAGTTTTAAATGATAATTCCGTTCAGCAATTTCCATACGCGCCTCCTTGTATCAATAAATGACTCTCTCTTTTTGCATCAGCTTTGAAGAGTATCTCAGCCTCCTTATCATCGTGGCGTTTGATCCTCGCCTCCACCATAAAATTCGCATGAGTGAAAATCAATTGGCTGATGACATTTTGGGCAATTGTGTTTGCTTTTAAATTCATCAGAGAATATCTCCTTTTCTGCTCCACAATTGGCACACTTGCAGATAAATGATTTCAAATTTTTAAAACTTTCAAAACCGGGACAATGGGTTGGTGTTGTCATAATACCACCTCCTGTGTATAGCGCCTATCCAAATAAATCATCAGTAAACACTGACGCATCTGGATGCGTAAAGGAATTTCACAATTAAACTCTACTTATATAATAAGACAGATAAATGATTAATAAAGTGCAGCCTTCAATTTGCTTGTTTTCCTAAGAAAGGTATAATGGGCATCACAAAACATACAGACGAACCCTAGAATAAGGAGTGCTGTTATGACTGATCCCAAAAGACCCAAGCATTACAAAAGGCTTACTGAATTATTTCCCGAGGTGCTTTCTGCACATGAAAATCTTGGTGCTGCAATTCGTAATGCCGGTCCCATTTCCCCCAAGTATATCGAACTGATTCAGCTTGCCGCCGCAGCCTCTGCAGGGTCAGAAGGTTCAGTTCACTCTCACACCCGTAGGGCTCTCCAGGAGGGTGCCTCCCAGGAAGAGATCTACCATACTCTTGTACTCCTTATCTCAACCATTGGCTTTCCCAGAGTTGCGGCAGCAATATCCTGGGCTCAGGACATATTGGATTAAAGGAAAAGTAGGAATGAAACACAAACAGAGGAGATAAAACCATGAGCAAAACCGAAAAAAACCTTTGGGAAGCCTTTGCCGGTGAATCACAGGCAAACCGTAAATATCTCGCATTTGCCAA
>JAUWDC010000040.1 GCA_030608985.1 Desulfobia sp.
AGTCATCAACTCTTTACCCGAGTGGCAGTCTATGCATATCAGTCCTGCAAGCTGATGAATATCGGGAGTAAGCTGATGGAATTCAACTCCAAATGGTCGATTAGACGTGCCGTCTTTGAGAAACGGAGTGCGATAGTCCCAATGATAATCATGTTCATAGTGGCCATAATAATCGGCACCGACAAAATTGCCGTAATGGCAGTGAAGACATTGTGAGTCTGGAGGGGATGTAACAAATGAGTGGGACTCAAGTTCTCCAGAATCGTATATAAGATGACAGGCGGCGCATCCTGTACCATGGAGAACATCCCCGTATGGGTCTCCTTCATAGTACACATGGCAGCGCAGACAGCGGCGCCGCAGTAGATCGTCAGAAAGCTCAGAGACTGTTTCGGGAAGCTGTTTTATGGGGATATCGACAAGAGATTCAAGAGGTTCTCCTCCGAATGCCTGGCGTATCATATTGACTTCATTCTTCAGGGTGAAATGAAGCGATGACAGGGATTCTTTGATAATGGAGTCATGGCATGGGCCACAATTACGGGCCATATTGTCAGGATGAGCAGGTTGCGCAATGAGACCTGAGTGTGCTTTTTCTGCACTTGACGATGGTGAATTACCGTTATGGCAATCAGTACAGGACAATTTTTGGTGAGAATCGTCAAGGGAATGCTGGTGGCATCCAGTACAGTGGTATGTCTCAGGTGTGGCTATTGTTTTTTCGGGAAGAGGTTTAGGGGGTTCTGTCTCCTCTTGGGAGCAGCCAGTGATCAGGAGTGTAAGAATAAGTAGAATCGCGTAAATCATAGGTGCAGATAACCCGAAAAGGGGGATAAGCGCAAAGAGTTTTTCTGTATATGTTGTAACTATTCAGGTAGGCTGAAAAATTAGCAAAACTACCGTACTGTAACTGTCCAGCAGCACCCCATCTTCGTGTAAGCAGGCTGGTGAATTTATAGTTGGCTATGTGAAGCAGCCTGATCGCGCGAAGATGGGGTGCTGCTGGACAGTTACGATATTTTAACTGGAAAACCACTGCTATTTACTATATAGTGGCGCCTATGAAAACAGAAAAACAAAATATCAAGACAAAGTTTATTTTTATTACCGGTGGAGTTCTCTCTTCTCTCGGTAAGGGTCTCGCGGCTGCTGCCATCGGAGCTTTGATGGAAAGTCGAGGCCTCACTATTACCATGCAAAAGCTTGATCCATACATCAATGTTGATCCGGGGACAATGAATCCGTTTCAGCATGGGGAGGTTTTTGTCACTGATGATGGGGCAGAGACGGATCTCGATCTTGGTCATTATGAGCGCTATACGTCAGCACATCTTGGTCAGCGGCATAACTATACCTCGGGGCGAATTTATTACTCTGTGATAACCAAGGAGAGGCAGGGCAAGTATCTTGGAGGAACTGTCCAGGTTATTCCTCATATTACAGATGAAATCAAGGCGGCAATCTGGCAGCTTAATGGCGATGCCGATATTGCCATCATTGAAATCGGGGGGACAATCGGTGACATAGAAGGCCTGCCTTTTCTTGAAGCAATTCGACAGTTTCGTCTGGATGTCGGCCGTGAAAATTCTCTTTTTATTCATGTCACCTGGGTTCCCTATCTGAAAACAGCTGGAGAAGTCAAAACAAAGCCGACCCAGCATAGCGTGAAAGAACTACGGGCCATAGGTATTCAGCCGGATATTTTACTGTGTCGAACCGAGGCCACTCTTACCAAAGAATTGAAAGCCAAGATTTCTCTGTTCTGTAATGTGCCTACCGATGCTGTTATTACGGCCAAGGATGTGAAAAGTATCTATGAAGTTCCCCTCTGTTTTCATAAAGAAGGTCTTGACGGCAAGATTCTGGAGCTGCTCAAAATTTGGACGGGTGCTCCACGTATAGAACCCTGGCAAGATCTTATGCGTAAAATTAATCATCCAAAGCATACTGTCCTCATTGCCATCATTGGCAAATACGTGGATTTGAGAGAATCCTACAAAAGTTTGCACGAGGCCCTTGTTCACGGTGGCGTGGCCAATGATGCAAAGGTTGAACTCCGTTATGTGAATGCTGAAGATCTTGAGAGTCAGGATGCGGACAAACTCCTTGCAGGTTGTCATGGTATTCTGGTTCCCGGTGGTTTTGGCAAGCGTGGGGTGAAAGGTAAAATGCGGGCCATAACGTATGCCCGGGAAAATAAAATTCCATTTTTTGGAATTTGTCTCGGCATGCAGCTTGCTGTTGTAGAATTTGCCCAGAATGTTGCGGGAATGGCTGATGCTGACAGTAACGAGTTTGCCAGTGAAACAGAACACCCTGTTATTTACTTGATGAAGGAGTGGTTTGACCCCAGGACAAACCAGACACAGGTAAGAGACGAGACCTCGGAAATGGGAGGCACACTGCGTCTCGGTAGTTACCCGTGCCAGCTTGAAAAAAATACATTTGCATATGCTGCATACCAAGAGAAAAATATTGATGAGCGCCATCGTCATCGATATGAATTTAATAATGTATTCAGAGAGGAACTTGTCGAGAAAGGCCTTATCATAAGTGGAGCGTCTCCTGATAACACCCTTGTTGAGATTGTCGAGTTGGTAGATCATCCCTGGTTTCTCGGCTGTCAATTTCATCCTGAATTCAAGTCCAAACCTATGAAACCACATCCGCTATTCCGTGATTTTATTAAGGCGGGCCTCAAGCAGCAGTGAAACGGCGATCGCTTGCAAAAGGTTGAATTGAAAAGAGGTCGAAACATCTCTTTTTTTGGGGACAGTTGCGATGATTGACAAAATTTTTGGAGTTGTACAGCACCATAATGCCCCCGATATTCATTTAAATGTCGGCCTTCCCCCTGTTGTTCGCATTGCAGGCAAACTAAAAACTCTCCCGGCAGATCCTCTGACTGCGGAACAGACCGAAGAAATGATGCGCACCGTTACCCCTCCTCGATGCCAAGTCGAGTTGAGTGAGAGAGGGAGCACGGATTTTGCCTTTACCCATAATGATAATCGATACAGAATTGCCGCATTCCGTCAGTTAGGTGTGATCTGTATTGTGATGCGTTCCCTGCGGCAGGTCACGTTCAGTGTTGATGATCTGCATATTCCCCATGAAGTCTGTGATACTATCCTGCGAGGACATGGCCTATTCCTGGTGACAGGTCCCACCGGCAGCGGGAAAACAACAACACTTGCCAGCCTGTGTTGATATGATAAACAAGGCCATGAGACAGCATATTATCACCATTGAAGATCCAATCCTGCCATTCGGAGCCTTATTCACCAGGGGAAAGATAACAGCCTTACTGATGAGATCAGAAAAGGACGCTTAGCCGGGATGATAAGCTTTGAGGAATATTTGGAGCATCTCTGTAAAATAAAATGGTTGTCTTATGCAAGTGCTCTACAGCATGCCCGGGATAAAGAGAGTTTTAAAATTCGGATGGGACAGAAATAATGGATTACGTCAGTTTAGAGAATACGTTCACCATTGGGCCGGGCAATAAACTTGTGTTGATTGCCGGCCCCTGCGTTCTGGAGGCAGAGGAAATTGCCAGAAAAACAGCGGTAAGCCTCCAGGAGATGACAAAACGCCTTGGTATCCCTTTTGTTTTTAAAGCTTCTTTTGATAAGGCAAATCGTACCTCTCTCGATTCATACAGAGGCCCGGGACTGGAAGAGGGATTGGCTATTTTGGCCCGTATCAAAAAAGATTTTGGTATTCCTGTTATTTCTGATGTTCATGAGACATCCCAGGTGGAAAGGGCGGCTGAGGTTCTTGATATCATACAAATTCCGGCATTTTTGTGTCGCCAGACTGATCTCCTGGTTGCAGCATCGGAAACAGGGAAGATTGTCAGTGTCAAAAAAGGCCAGTTCATGTCGCCCTGGGATATGCAGCATGTTGTCTCTAAATTGAAGGCAGGAGGAAACAGGAAGATACTGCTGACAGAACGGGGCGTATCCCTCGGCTATAATAATCTCGTTGTTGACATGCGTTCTCTGCCAGTGATGCGGTCACTTGGCTGCCCTGTTATTTTTGATGCCACCCATAGTGTTCAGCTACCTGGCGGAGCAGGGGGAAGTTCTGGAGGCCAGCGAGAGTTTATTCCTTATCTTACTCGTGCTGCAGTGGCGGCAGGAATAGACGGCCTCTTCATGGAGGTGCATCCCGATCCGGATACTGCTTTGTGTGACGGTCCCAATTCTTTTCCTCTCGATCAGGTGGAGGTCTTGTTGCAGCAGCTTCTTGATATTCATACCATTGTTTCTGAAGGATGATATTGTGAGCATTCACGGAGATGACAGCTGTGTGTCACCGGGCAATGGCTATATAAGCGATTGCAACCTTACCCAGGCGCTTTTAAAGAAAGCCTCGGCCCGTAACGAAATGGAGGGAAGGGGATATGCCTGGAAAAATTGCCTTGAAAAAGCAAAGGAAATAAAATTACTGCTTCTTGATGTTGATGGCGTTCTTACAAATGGTTCTATCTCATATACAGATGAAGGAAAAGAAATAAAGACATTCAGCGTGAAAGATGGTTTTGGCATAAATTTGCTTCGGAAAGCCGGTGTTGAGGTAGGGATAATTACCGCCAGGAGTTCCGAGGCGTTAACCCGGAGGGCCAGAGATCTTCAGTTGAAGCATGTCTATCAGGGCATACGCGAAAAAGTTGCGATGTATGATACGCTTCGGAAAGAGCTTAACCTGCAGCCACGTGAGGTTGCTTACATGGGAGATGATTGGCTTGACCTTTCCCTTCTTACCAGGGTCGGCTTTTCTGCAACTGTTGCTGATGGTGCCCCGGAAGTACAAAAAATAGTGGATTATATTTCTAGAAATCCGGGGGGGAAAGGAGCAGTAAGGGAAGTGTGTGAGTTGATTCTTGATGCAAAAGGCAAATACGAAAGTCTTTTGAGTTATTATCTCGCCAAGGTCTGAAACCGTGATTTCATCCCGAAATTTCCTCTGGATTTTTCCCTTGATTTTACTGGTGACAGGCCCAGTCTGGAAACCTTTCGTGGTTGCATTTCTTTCGCCTCCTAAGGGTTTATCTCCTGCCCCGGCGACAGAAAGGACTACCGGTGGTTTCTCAATGACAGGTGTCACTATAACCCGAAGTTCACAAGGTGCTCCTGAGGCTATTCTCAGTGCTGAAAAAGTGGAAAGCGGGCGTTGGGACGACAATGATTATTCAATGAAACAGGTAGATGCGCTACTCTTTGATCAAGGAAAGTTGAAGGCTCATGTCATCAGCGGTGAGGGTTATTATGACGTGAGCCAGAAAATTTTGACTCTCATTGATGATGTTTCTGTTACTGTGCCGGATGAATATGAATTGACAACCCAGGCCCTCCGTTATTTGGTTCCCTATAAGATAGTGAAAACAGGAGCAGATATCCTTTTTGAAAGCCGGAATATGAAAATTCAGGGAACAGGAATGCGATATAATTTTGTAACAGGTGATTATCGGGTTGGCGGCAGGGTACGATTTGATATAGAATAATAAAAAAGAATAAGGGAATATCCACTTTGCACCCTTATTTTTTCGCAAATTAAGAATTTTAGTTAATTATGAGCAAAGTGTAGAGTTTAAAGTTTAAAGTTGTCTGAGCAGATGATTTCCTTAACTTTACACTCCAAACTCCACACTATTAACGCTGTATTTTCGAGTGATTCGACCTGGGGGGAGATAATTTATGAATAAAAATAATGTGATTGCAGTACTCGTGGTCTTGTGTCTTGTTGGTTCTATCTGGGGATCATTAATGAGTAAGAAAAGTAATTCTCTAGAGAAAAAATTATCAGTAATGACTGGCGAGTTAGAAGACATACGCCAAAAGCATCTTTCACTTACTAAGAATCTGGACTCTAAGGATAAAAATGTTCGCGATATGCGAAATAAATTACAGGATGCATCAACAGGAAGTGATCAGCTTAAAGCCCATCTCGCCACCAGCACGGACGAAATGTTTCGTTTGCAAAGCAGTTTGGAGGAGGCAGGGAAAAAAGCAGAAGAATTAAGAACCAATCTGGCAGCTTGCCGGGAGAAACTCCAGACAGCAGAGGCTGATTTGCAATTGTCCCAGGGGAAGATGAGCTCTCTGGATGAATCAGCCCAGCAGCAAATAAATAACCTCAGGGCGACAATTGAAAAGCGTAATAATGCTCTGTCTGCGGTAAACCATGAGCTGGCTGGGGTTAAAGCCAATGTGGAGGCTCTCCAGAGGGAATTGGCCTCCCGTACTGCTGATGTAGGCAAGTTTGCAAAGCAGAAAAATGTGATTGCAGCCCGGGAATCCTCTTTACAGGAAACACAGAAGCAAATGGCCTTGGAATTGGAACAGGCCCACGTTAAAATTACGGAGCAGGAAGAAGCTCTTGATGGGAAAAATAGAAAACTTGACCAGTATACAAAGGAACTCAGTCAACTCCAGGTAAATATGGATGTTCTGCTTTCTGAGATCAGTAAGCAGAAGGGTATTCTGGAGAAAATGACCAGAAAGCAGGAAGCATATGCCAAAAGTATTGCCGGTAAAGATAAGCAGATTGAAGTGTTGCGCAGCAAGCTGGCAGAGCAGAATACGGTTCCGGCACAACAGTTGTAACTCCGAATCGATATAAATTTTTCAGCATAATCTTATTATTTGCTTAGGAGGTAGTCCATGTCATCAACCTCTACACTTTCCAGTCAATCCGGAGATCAGGATAACTCCCAAAAAATAAAGGAACTTTTCACTGAAATTAAGAGACTGGCCGAAGCCAAAGATTTTGTCGGTGCAGAGAAATTACGGGACACTTTATTTGAAGTTGCACCAATGGCACTTCAGGAAATAATCGATTCCGCAGAAATTATTGAAAAAGAAAAATCTGCAGGAATAGACCCTAAGCACCTGGCATTATGGGATGACTTATACAAGGAACTGAGTGAAGAGGAAAAGAACTGCCTCTTTTACAGCATGAAAAAAGTTGTCGTGCCACCGAAAAAAAAGATTCTGGCTAAAGGTAAATTCAACGACAGGCTATTTTTCATTGAAGACGGCAAAGTTGCCGTATACAAGCAAAAAGATGACAAAAACATAGTTGTTGCCCAGCTAGGTCGTGGAAACTTGATAGGAGAATATACTTTTACCACCATTTCACTCTGTTCGGCATCTGTTCTTACACAGTCTGAAGTAACGATGTACTACCTGAAGAGTTCCGCAACTGACGACTGGGGGGTGAAGCATCCCGGACTCCTCCAGAAGCTCACAAAATTTTGTGACAAAAAAGGAAACCTGAACGATATTGGCCGCAGAAGAAAACAGCAAAAATGGAAATACAGTAGGCACAAAATTAAAGGTATGGTTACAGCAAACCTCCTTACGAAAGAAGGTCAAAAGACCGAGAAGTTTTTTCATGGAAAATTGTTAGATATATCAAGGGACGGAAGCTCATTCGGACTTGAAATTCAGAATAAAAAAACTGCCCGTGCTTTGTTGACACAGCATCTTAATCTCTCTTTTACCTGTAAACCGGAAGATGAAAAAATAAATTTTTCTGCCATCGGGAAGGTCGTCCGGGTGTCATTTCAACTATACAGCTCTTACATAGTTCATATTCGCTTCGACAAGCTTATCGAAGAAAACCTAATCGAAAAAATAAAGGGCAAAGAAGAATAGGCATTCGGATCCAGGGCGTCACACTCAATCTTTTATATGATTACCACTTATTTACAGCCATGCTTATAGTATAAGCATAACGAGTAACCCCTTGAAAATAAGAGGTATAAACATGGCTAAGAATAAAATTCAATTTCAAAAAGGCATGAGTATCACTGATTTC